>CAKSHV010000120.1 GCA_934457515.1 uncultured Clostridia bacterium | reverse complement strand
TGTCGCCGCCAAAGCCGAAATCCGCCGCTTTTTTTAAAAGCACGGCGTTTTCATCGACGGGAAAAAATTGATTTTTAATCTTTAAATAATGCACCGAACCGATTCGATAATCGGGTTCAAATGCGGGCTCGTCCGCATAATAATCCTGTTCTACGCCTAAAAATATCGAAATTTTATCTTTGTATTTTTCTTTTAAAGACAAAATGCACGCCGCGTATTCGGCCTGTTTTTCTTTTTTTATGCAATAGGTTGTTTCAAAAGGTGTGTAGGAATGAACCGAAAAGCCTAATTTTGCCATTCCTTTTGAAATCGCTGCTAAAACCATTTCTTCGGGCGTGTTTTCCCCATCGCAAAAACAAGTGTGCATATGAAAATCTTCTAAAATCATTTGGTCATTTTCTCCTGTTTAACTTTATGGTCAATCACGTGGCGCGACGCCAACTCGCGGTGAATATCCTCCACCGAAATACCCATTTCAACCATTAAAACCATAACATGATAGCAAAGGTCCGCAATTTCGTAAACCGTTTCCCTTTTGTCCTCCGCTTTTGCGGCAATAATCACTTCGGTGCTTTCCTCGCCCACCTTTTTTAAGATTTTGTCCAGTCCCTTTTCAAACAGATAGGTGGTGTACGACCCCTCTTTTTTCTCCGTTTTTCTGCCCTTTAAAAGGTCCATTAAGCCGTCAAGCGAAAACTCAGATAAGGTGTCGCTTTGAAAAACCGTATCGTTAAAGCAGGAATCGGTTCCCTTGTGACACGCAGGTCCCTCTTTTTCAACCACAACGGTTAAAGCGTCTTTGTCGCAGTCCGCCGTGATGGATACAATATGCTGCACATTGCCGCTTGTTTCGCCTTTACGCCAAAGTTCGTTTCTCGAACGGCTCCAAAAGCATGTTCTTCCCTCTTTCATGGAAATCTCTAAGCTCTCTTTGTTCATATAGGCAAGGGTCAGCACTTTTTTCGAAACCGCGTCCACCACAATTGCGGGAATCAAGCCCTTTTCGTCAAATTTAAGTTCGTTCACATCTACCATAAAAATCCGCCTTTCTTTAAATCCGAACCGGAATACCGTTTTCTTTAAGTCTTTGTTTTAAATCGGGAATCGTAACCTCTCCAAAATGGAAAATCGATGCCGCAAGACCCGCGTCCACACGCGGAAGAGCATGAAACAGTGTTATAAAATCATCAATATTTCCCGCGCCTCCCGAGGCGATAACCGGCACAGAAACCGCGCTGCACACTGCATTTAACATCTCCAAATCAAAACCGTGTTTCACCCCGTCGGTATCGATAGAATTTAAAACAACCTCGCCCGCGCCCATGTCAACGCATTTCTTTATCCACTCGATTGCCTCCATACCGGTGTTTTCTCTTCCGCCTTTGGCAAAAACGCGAAACACGCCATCAACCCGCTTTACGTCTGCCGAAAGCACCACGCACTGGTTTCCGTAGCGCTTTGCCGCCTCATAAATTAAATTGGGATTTTGAATGGCCCCCGAGTTTACACTCACCTTATCCGCCCCGCATTTTAAAACGCGGTCGAAATCATTTAAAGTGTTAATGCCGCCGCCCACGGTAAGCGGAATAAAAATGGTGCTTGCAACCTCGCGCAGAATATCGGTAAACAGCGCTCTTTGCTCAACCGACGCCGTGATATCGTAAAAAACAAGCTCGTCCGCGCCGCTGTCGCTGTAGTATGCCGCAAGCTTAACAGGCGACGAAACGTCTGCCAAGCCCTTAAAATTCGTGCCCTTCACCACTCTGCCGTCTTTTACGTCAAGGCAAGGAATAATCCGCTTTGTAATCATTGTTTTGCCACCTCGATTGCCTGTTTTAAGTCGATTGCGCCCGTGTAATACGCTTTTCCGATAATCGCACCGTAAATGCCCATGGCGGATAAATTTAAAACGTCCGAAATGTCGGACACCCCGCCCGAGGCAATTAAGTTTAATGAAAGCGATTCCGAAAGTGTTTTATACAGCGCAAGATTTGTGCCTTTCATGGCACCGTCTTTTGAAATATCGGTACAGATAATGGTTTTAACGCCTAAATCCTGCATTCTTTTGCAAAAATCCATGCCGGAATAGGCGCTTTTTTCGGTCCAGCCCTTAATGGCAACATAGCCGTCTTTTAAATCCACACCAACAGCCACCTTTTCGCCAAATGCTAAAACCGCACTTTTTAAAAATGTTTCGTCGGTCACTGCAGCCGTGCCCAAAATAACGCGCCCGACGCCTGCGTCTATGTACGCCTTTGCAGTCTCCATACTGCGTATACCGCCGCCGACCTCCACGAACAGATTGGTATTTTGAATGATATTTTTAATCGTTTCAATATTCGGCGTTCCGCCCGATTTTGCGCCCTCTAAGTCCACAACATGCAAATATTGCGCGCCGCACTGCTCAAAATCGCGTGCAACGTTCAACGGATTGTCGCTGTAAACCGTCATTTGGTTATAATCGCCCTTAAACAGCCGAACGGCCTTGCCGCCGAACAAATCGATTGCGGGAAAAATATGCATATTAAACTTCCCTCCCGTCCCACGCACAGAATGATTTTAAAATTTTAAGTCCGACTGCACCGCTTTTTTCGGGGTGGAACTGGCATCCACACACATTTTTGTGTGCGACGGCGGCAGTTAATTCCGCGCCGTAGTCGGTTGTGGCAATGGTGCTTTCCTTACACGCCGTGCCATAATACGAATGAACAAAATACACAAAGTCGCCCTCGTTTAAATCCTTAAAAATCGGGTGCTTGGGCTGTGTAAACGATAGTTTGTTCCAGCCGATATGCGGAATTTTAAAGGTGCTTGGAATCACGTCCGCAATGGGGCGAATTTCGCCTTTTATCAGTCCTAAACCCAAATGCTCGCCATACTCAAAGCTTTTGTCCAAAAGCAGCTGCATGCCAAGGCAAATGCCCATAATGGGTTTGCCGCATTTTGCCTCTTCTTTCAGCACGCTGTCAAGCCCTGCGTTTTTAAGTTTCTCTACCGCATCGCCAAACGCGCCGACGCCGGGAAGAATCACTCTTTCCGCGCTGCGGATTTCGTTTGCGTCACCCGTAACCAAAACCGTTTCTCCAAGCGACTCTAGCGAGCTTTTTAGGGAGAACAGATTGCCTACGCCGTAGTCTACAATTGCGACCATTAAAGCACCCCCTTGGTTGAGGGAATTTCGTTTGCAAACAGCGGGTCAATTGCAACCGCTTTTTTAAAGCTGCGTGCCGCCGACTTGAACGCGCCCTCAATAATGTGGTGCGAATTTGAGCCGCTTAATTGCTTAAAATGCAGATTGCATTTTGCCGTTCGAACAAATCCAAGCCAGAATTCTTCCACTAACTCGGTGTCAAATGTCCCCACCTTTTCGGTCGGAATGAATAAGCCGAAGGATAAATAACTTCTGCCGGACAAATCAACCGCCGACAGAATAAGCGCCTCGTCCATGGGCAAAATTTCGTTGCCGTAGCGCACAATACCGAGTTTTTCGCCGAGTGCGTCCGAAAACGCCTGACCTAAACAAATGCCAATGTCCTCTGCCGTGTGATGATCGTCCACATCGATATCGCCTTTGCAGGAAAGAGTTAAATCAAACCGCCCGTGCTTGGCAAAAAGGGTTAACATGTGATTTAAAAAGCCGCAGCCCGAATCGATTTGAGATCTCCCGCTGCCGTCAATATTAAGTTGAATTTCAATATCTGTTTCCGCTGTTTTTCGTTTTATTTCAGTCGTTCTCGCCATGAATTATCCCTCCGCTAAAATGTCTTTAATGGTGTTTAGCAATGCATTCATATCGTCTTTTGTGCCGATTGTTATGCGGTTAAAATCGTAAATTCGTTCTCTTTCAAAATGCCGAACCAATATGCCCTTTTCTTTCAAGCGCTCATACAACGCTTTGCCGCTTATTTTTTCGTGGCTTGCAAATAAGAAATTTGCCGAAGAATCGGTCATTTCAAAGCCCAAATCCTTTAATTTTTCGGCGGTATATGCCCTGTTTTCCATAACGGTTTTGCAGTTTTTCCGCGTATATTCCTCATCTTCCATTGCACCCAATCCCGCCGCCATGCTCATGCGGTTGATGTTATAGGGATTTGTGGAATATTTAACCGTGTTTAAATCACGTATTAACTCTTTGCAGCCAACACCGAAACCTAAACGTGCGCCCGCAAGGGAGCGGGACTTGGAAAAGGTTTGGGTGACGAGCAAATTATCGTATGTATGAATCAGCGGCACAGCGCTTTGCCCGCCGAAATCAATATACGCCTCGTCAATCACCACCACCGACTCGGGATTGCTTTTCACAATTTCCTCAATTTCGGAAAGGGAAAGCAAAAGACCTGTCGGCGCGTTCGGATTTGCAATAAGAATCGTTTTATTTAAATGAAAATAGTCGCCTTTATCAATCGAAAAGTCTGATTTTAAGGGAATTTCGATGTACGAAACGCCGTTTAATTCCGCAAAAACAGGATAAAAACCGTAGGTAATATCCGGGAATGCAGCGCCTTTTTTATCGTCGCAAAACGCCATAAATGCAAAGTTTAAAATCTCGTCCGAGCCGTTGGTTACGAGCACCTCGTCTTTTGAAACGCCCAAAAGAGAGGCGATGGATTCGGTAAGATATGCACAGGTCGGGTCGGGATAAAGCTCTGCGTTTTTTGCAGCCTCTGCCGCATACGAAATCGATTTTTCAGACGGCGGGAAGGGAGATTCGTTGGTGTTTAGTTTAATAAACTTTCTCTCTTTTGGCTGTTCGCCCGGCGTGTACGGCTCTAATTTATCATATTTTGAACTAAAAAATCTGCTCATTTTTTCTTCTCCTCAAGGCGGATAACCGCGCTTTTTGCATGCGCCGTCAGCCCCTCTTTTTCCGCAAAGTATGCCACGTCCTCCGCAATGGCGGAAAGGGCATTTTTCGTGTAATATGTATACTGCGTTTTTTTCACGAAATCGTCAACCGAAAGCGGACTTGAAAATTTCGCCGTACCGCTTGTGGGCAGCGTGTGATTCGGGCCTGCCATATAATCGCCCAGCGCCTCGGGGCAGTTTTTGCCCATAAAAATTGAACCCGCGTGCCGAATGGAATCTAAGTAATCGAACGGATTGTCCACGCAAAGTTCTAAATGTTCGGGTGCAATCTCGTTTGCAATTTCAATGGCCGCCGACAAATCGTCCGCCACAATAATTTTTCCGTTATTGTCAATCGAGGCACGCGCAATTTCGGCGCGTTCCAAAAGTGGAATCTGCTTTTCAAGCTCTTCGCTCACCT
>CAKSHV010000119.1 GCA_934457515.1 uncultured Clostridia bacterium | reverse complement strand
ACTCCCGTGACCGTACAGAACGCCGATAAACGAAATGCTGTTTTTGATAGCCCCCGCCGCGTCATACATGCGGTCGCCGATCATGCAAACCGCGTTTTTTTCGGCGGGCGGCGCAAGAGATAAAGCATACTCGATAACCTCCGCCTTGTCAGTGCGGGTTTCGTCCAAATTGCTGCCCGCAATACCGTTAAAATACTGCGCCAAATTAAAGTGCTTTAAAATTTGTTCCGCCTGCGGCGTCGGTTTCGTGGTGGCAACAAGAAGCGTTTTTCCCGTCTGTTTTAAGCTCTTTAAAAGTTCGGGAATCCCGCCATACACTTCATTTTCAAACATGCCGACAGTGCAGAACCGCTCGCGGTAGTAATAAAGCGCCTGTCGGCTTTCCTGCTCGCTCATGCCGTACTCTTTGCAAAAAGCGGGAATCAGCGGCGGGCCGATAAATCGGCAAAGGCTTTTTCTGTCTTTTACTTCAATGCCCATTTTATGCAGGGCATACTGAATACTTTTTGTAATACCCTCTTCGGGCTCTGTCAGCGTTCCGTCCAAATCGAAAAGCAAATGTGAATATTCTGTCATGCGTGCTCCTTTAACTCATTTTTTATCGAATCGCACCGAATCCGGCGTTTTCAATTGCGCTCTTTCCCTCGTCGGTTTCAAGCCATTTTATCAAATTCCGCGCGGGCGACCCCTCGGGCGAATCGGCGCGGACAACTGCATAATAACTTGTTGTAAACGGGTATGCACCGCTTGCAATGCTTTCTTCGGTGGGCGCAACGCCGTTAATAGGAATCATTTTCAAATCGTTTTCGACGCCAAGCACCATAGCTGCGGTGTTAAAATAGTAATACAGGCTGTAGCCGATGGCATAGCTTCCGGGATTTTCATTGTTATAGCGTGCCACATCGCTCAAAATACTTGCCATCATAACAGATGTGCGTTCTTTCTGAATGGTTTCGTTGATTTCCTTGCCGTCTAAAATAAATTTCTCCATCTGCGCATGGCTGCCGCTGTCGTTATTTCGGCAAACCGCCGCAAGTGGCGCTGCGGGTGCACCAAGCTCGCTCCAGTCTTTAAACGTGTTGTTTACATACATTTCATGCAGCTGGTCTTTCGTAATGCTCTGCACACCGTTGTTTTTGGCGGTAAAGAACACCAAAGCCTCATTTGCAATGGGAATATACTCTAATTCAACGCCTTTTTCTTTGGCTAAATTCTTCACCGCTTCGCTCGGGTCGGGCACAAAAATAATGTCCGTTTCGCCGTTAATCAGCTTTTCATAAGACTTAGACGTCTTAGAGTGCTGTGCCGGGAATTTTTCGTATTTGTCGCCATGATAGAAAAGTGCACCGTAAATCGCCTCTGTTAAAGGATAGGTAGATGTCGAACCGTCAATTTTCGGCAGTTCAAAGGCGGTTTCTGCATTTCGCGGAACCGCGGGCGCATTGTTTCGGATGAAATCGCGGATAAACGCGCCGAGTGTTTCGGAAACCTCGCCGCGGGTTGCGGTCTTTTGCGGCTCGATTAAAAGATACTCCGAATTCGGGTCGTCTTCGCTGTATTCGCCCTGCCAAACCGCACTGATTGAGTAGTGGTTCCCCACAAAAATCTGCATGGGCTCTTTGTAAGGCTCGGAAACAGACGAAAAATCGCGGTAACTTGCCATGTCGTCTTTTAAGGAATTATCCAAAAGATTTCGTTTTTGCAGCATGGCACAAAGGAAAGCAATAACCTCCTCGTTGGTCACTTCCTTTTCGGGTTCAAACTTATCCCCCGCAAACATGCCGCAGTCTTTTTTCACCGCCTCGGCAAAGCCTGCATACCAGGCATTATTTGCAACATCGGTATACGAACAGGTTGTTTCGGGATTAAGCGAAAACAGCCGCGATAAAACCGTAACCAATTCCGCGCGGGTCATGGGGTTTAAATAGCCAAATGTTCCGTCTGTGTTGCCGACCATAACGCCGCGGACAAGCAAAAAATTGCTATAGTAATCATAATACCCCTCAAGCACGTCCTGATCCGTAAATTCCTTTAACTCCGGTTTTACGAACGAAAGTTTTGTTCCCTCGGGCGCATAAGCATATAAAATGCCCTCATCATTCATGCCCTCGGTATAGTCGCACAAGGGAAGAATTTTTCCCGTTGCCGCATCGGCTGCAACCATTAAATAATAGTCTGCCCACTTATAGCCTTTTTCGCGCGAATACACCATGGTGTTACCGGCCGCAAAAACGGCTGTCTGCAAAAGCAAAACAAGCATAAGTACCAGTGCTACAATCCGTTTTGTTTTTTTCATTCAAATTCCTCCCCTTTTTTTAATACTATCTAAACGGCTTTTTCATGCCGTTTATTTCCAGATTCGATAGGTAATGCAAGCGTCCAATCCCTCTTGTTTTGCCGAAACGCTGTCTATCTTATTTAAGAAAGACAACGGAATATAAAGCGTTCCGTCCGCATAAAATGCCTCAGCGCGCATTTCAATTTTCTGTCTGCCGTCTTTTAAGGCAAAGCGGTCACCCGCCGTAAATTTATAAATCGTGCCGTCTTTTACAAGCTCCGTGCTCACATCATTTTTTGCGTGAACCGCAAAACCAAGTGCCTTTAAAGCGTTTGCCGCGTCAACAAACAACGCGCTGTCTTTTTCGGTTACCGCACAGTTTATGTAATAGCCGTTAAAACTAACCGCCAATCTGTCGCCCGGGCGCATGGGATAGGTTTCAACACCGCCCGCAACCGGCTCTGCCGCAACGGGGCAGGACAAATCGGGTGTAACCGATTCGGGGTCAAAAGCCGCCTTGGCAAGCAGCTTATACAGCGCCGTTTTTGTGCTTTGGGGCACAAACGCCTCGTCATTTGTAATTAGGAAATAGTCGCAGCGCGCATAAACCGCTTTCGAATCTATTAAATGAAACGTGTGATAGCCGCGGGTAAGATTTTCGATTTCCTTGCGCTCCCAGCCCCAGCCGTCTATGCCGTGATCGCCGTAAACACCCGGCAAAACGGTATCGTCAATGCCGGCAGAAAAGGTGCGAAGTCCCTGTCTGTCCGCAAAATCGCGGCTGTGAATCCAGATGTAATATTTCCCCGGCGAGGGAACCGCAAAGGTCACGGTCGCGTCTTTGGATTCTTCGGGTTTCCCGTTCGGCAAACCGATAAAGTTCATGTCCTTCCCTGCCGTTTCGCCGTTGTATGTTCCGTTTTTCTCCACTTTCCACGTCCCTTTTTCATGAAAATCGGAAACACCGAAAGCGGTATAAAACTTGCCGGGCAGAAACACCTGATTGGGTTTGTAAACCAGCGGAATTTCGGGTGTTATACCCGTGTTTTTCATATGTTTTTCGGAATAGAGCTTGTTCAGTCCGTCCGTATCATTCGGAAGCGCTGCCCCCTCATCGGTTGTCAGCACAATCATATCCAGGCGGGCGTAAAATGCAGAGGTATCATACACCTTAACGGTGTGGATTCCTTTTTTCAGTTCCATTGAACCCGCTTTTTCCCATTTCCAGCCGTTTTCCTTGTGCGCACCTAACTTTTCGTTTTCGGTAAGCGCCGATTTATCCAAACCCATTTTAAAATAACGTCTGCCCGGATCGGTGTCGTAATCGCGCGTGTGCACCCAAACGGCATATGTTCCCTCTTCGGTGATTTCCACATTCACCTGGGCGGGAATTGTGTTTGAACTCTGGCTGTCGGTTATACCGCGCAAAGCTGTATTTCGAAACGCCTTGCCGCTTCCCTTTTCATCGCTGATAATTGAAAAGGTTCCCTCGCTGCCTTTAAAGTCTTCAGGCACAATGCAAATCGTGCTTCCCGCAGCCAGTGCGGGCTGCGCGCCGAAAATAAGCAGCACAACAAACAGCCACAATGCAAAAAATCTCTTTTTCATATTTCACCGCTCCCTTTTTACTGCTTTTTGCAGTTTTCTCTGCATGGCGGCGTAAAAACCGCCGTGCATAGATTTTTTTATTTTTTATTTATTCCACTTCGGCAACCGCCACGCGGACAACCATGTCAATGCCGTATGCAAAGAATGTTGCGTTAAACAGCAGCATATCGGATTGCTTTAACTGCGTAAACATCAATTCTTCGCCGTTATCTAACCATTTTAAGCTTTTGATATTTTCTTTAATGCCGCCGAAAACGCGCGCCGCATGTTCAAAATCGCCCTGATTTACCGTAACGTTCGGGTCGCCGCCGGTCGGCAAATCATGAATGAAGAAATACAGCTTGTTTCCGTCGCGCAGAACAAAATCTTTCTTTGTTCCAAGCATGCCGCACGGCTTGGGCGTGCGAATTGCCTCGTTATAAATTTTTGTCCATTTGCCGAGTTCTTCTAACGTATATCTCTGAATCGGCAAAATTGCGCCCGTACCTGTCGGCCCAATGTTTAAAAGGTAGTTTGCACCCACTTTTCGGCACGCGCAAAGGGTTTCAATCAGCTGTGCGGTCGATTTGTTGCGCAAATCCACTTTGCCGACGCCCCAAATGCCGTTAATGGTTTCGCACATCTCCGCCGCCACATATTTGCTCATGCCCTCGCGGTCCATCGGCGTAGGTCTGCCCTGTTCAAAGGTAACCGAATCTAATTCTTCCTGTCCTTTTGCGCCGCGCGCCTGCATACCCGTGTTGTTCACGATAATCGCGTCGGGCTGATATTTGCGGATTGTGCCGTATAATTTGTCCTCTTTCCAGTCCGCATTGGGGTGCCACCAGTTTCCGTCAAACCAGAAACCGCCGATTTTTCCGTAGTTTTTGCAAAGCACTTCAACCGATTGGCGCAAATATTCGAGATACCCTTCAAAATCGGTTTCAAACTCTTCTTTCCACCAGTCAATGGTTGTGTGGTAGAAAAACGGCAGAATGTCATATTTTCTGCACGCGTCTGCAAATTCTTTTACCAAATCGCGGTGTGCGGGGCTGTGCGGCGCGTCATACTCGTTTAAGCCCTTGGTGTCATACAGCGAAAAGCCCTCGTGATGACGGGTGGTGAGCACAATGTATTTCATGCCCGCGCTTTTGGCTAAACGCACAAGTTCCTCGGCGTCAAAATCTTCAGCCGTGAACGTGTCGAACAGTTTAACATACTCTTCTTTCGGAATTTTGTGAATGTGCATGGTCCATTCGCCCTGTTCCAACTGGGAATACAGTCCCCAGTGCACGAACATGCCAAATCCCAGCTCCTCAAAATCCTTAACTCTCTTCAATGGTGTCGGTTTCATTTTTTCTCCTTATATTCTTCTATTTATGTAAAATTCCGAATCGGAATTTTCATACTTATTTGTTGTGCGCAACCAAAGCGGCTTTAACGGTATTTTTCATCAGCATGGCAATAGTCATAGGT
>CAKSHV010000118.1 GCA_934457515.1 uncultured Clostridia bacterium | reverse complement strand
GCCTAAGCCGCCGTAAATATTGTGTTCCTCCGCCGTTACAATCGCGCCCGTTTCCTTTGCCGCTTTTAACACAATTTCGCGGTCAATGGGTTTTACGGTGTGCATATCGATAACGCGCGCGGAAATGTTTTCTTTGGCAAGCATTTCTGCCGCTTCAAGCGCCATTTCCACCATAACGCCGTTTGCAATAAGGGTAACGTCTTTTCCATCTTTCAAGGAAATACCTTTTCCGATTTCAAATTTAAAATTCGCCTCGTTATACAAAACAGAGGTTGCAAGACGGCAGAAACGAAGATAAACCGGGCCGTTATGCAGAATTGCCGCCTCAACTGCCGCGCGCGCCTCAACCGCGTCCGCAGGATTTATCACAACCATGTTCGGAATGGTACGCATTATGCCGATATCCTCTAAGCACTGGTGGGTCGCACCGTCTTCGCCAACCGAAATACCGCCGTGGGTTGCGCCGATTTTTACATTTAAATTCGGATAACAAATCGAGTTTCTCACCTGTTCAAACGCACGTCCTGCCGCAAACATGGCAAACGAGCTTGCAAATACGGTTTTGCCGCAGGCTGCAATACCCGCCGCAACCGACATCATATTCTGCTCCGCAATGCCGCAGTCGATAAACCGCTCGGGGCACGCTTTTTTGAAAATTCCCGTTTTGGTTGCAGCCGCCAAGTCCGCGTCCATAACCACAATATCATATTTGGAGGAAAATTCGGCAAGCGCTTTGCCGTAAGCCTCTCTTGTTGCAATTTTATCAGCCATTTTATTTGTCCTCCAGTTCTTTTAATTTTGTGGAAAGCTCGCTCATCGCCTGCTCATACTGCTCTTTGTTCGGCGCGCTGCCGTGCCACGAAACATTGTTTTCCATAAAGGAAACGCCTTTGCCTTTCACGCTTTTGGCAATAATCATGGTCGGTTTGCCTTTCACGCTTTTGGCTTCCGCCAAAGCGTCTGCAATTGCGCCGACATCGTGCGCGTCAATCGAAATCACATGCCAGCCGAACGCCTCGAACTTATCTGCAATCGGCTCGGGCGACATAACCTCTGCAATCGGTCCGTCAATCTGCAAGCCGTTGTAATCCACAAAACCGCAAAGGTTATCTAATTTATAATGCGCGGCAAACATGGCCGCCTCCCAAACCTGACCTTCTTCTATTTCACCGTCGCCCAAAACGGTATACACGCGATAGTCTTTTTTATCAAGCTTGCCTGCAACCGCCATGCCGCATGCGGCGCTGATTCCCTGACCGAGCGAACCTGCCGACATGTCCACGCCGGCAATTTTCTTCTTATCAGGGTGTCCTTCTAAGTAACTGCCCGTCTTTCTTAAAGTCGTTAAATCTGCTTTGGGTATGTACCCCTTTTCGGCAAGCGCACCGTAAAGTGCAGGCGCGCAGTGTCCTTTGGAAAGCACAAAACGGTCGCGGTCATCCCATGTCGGATTTTTGGGGTCAACATTCATTTCCTTAAAATACAAAACGGACAAAATTTCCGCAATGGAAAGCGAACCGCCCGGATGACCCGAACCTGCGCTGTAAACCGCAGTTAAAGCGTCCTCACGAATCCGATACGCAATCGTTTCCAATCTGTTTCTTTCCTGACTGTCCATAAGCAATCTCCTTTAAATAAAAATTCACTGTTTATTACCGAAAGCCTTCGCCGATTACTTCTTTTACATCCGAAACAATCACAAAGGCATTTTCATCATATTTCTGCACGATATTTTTAAATTTTACCGCCTGGTTACGGCTGACAACGCTGATAAGCATTAAGCTTTCTTTTCCCGAATACAGCCCAATGCTGCGAATTCCCGTCACACCGCGGCTTAAAACCGCCATCACTTCGCGCGCAATATCGGGTGCTTTCGGACTGACGACCGTTATTTCTTTTGCATAGTCTAGACCGATTACAATAGCATCTATCACTTTGGTGGAAATAAAAAGTGCAATGCAGGCATAAATCATAATATCAAAGCTTTTAAACACCAAGCCGGACGCTAAAATGATGATGCCGTCCGACACCAAAACAAGCGTTCCGATTGGAAAATACGGCCACTTTTTTTGCAAAAGCAGCGCCACAATGTCTGTCCCGCCGGTGTTTGCATCGGCACGGAACACCGTTCCGAGCCCCGCTCCGCTAAGAAGCCCGCCCGCAATCGCGCACAGCATTTCATTTTGCACAAGGCGCGGAACAAACGAAAACACTTCCAAGAAAAACGAAAGCATCAGTGCGCCGACAAGCGAGCTAAGTCCGCTTTTCTTTCCGTATACAAAACCAAATATCAAAAGCAGCGGAAAATTTAAGGCAAGGGTCGTGACCGAGGCTTTAATGCCCGCCGCATTTTTCAATATTGCGGCAATACCGCTTACGCCGCCCGCAGCAATTTTAGCCGGAATTAAAAATACATCGATTCCAAACGCCATGATTGCCGCACCGCATGCAACCACTAACCACTTTTTAAGCATATTTCTTCTCCTTTTTGCCTTTTTTCTTATTGTTTGACTGAATAAGAAAATTATGCAAAAAGAAGTTTTATCTGTTATTCATTTGCAACGGCGTTATATGCAATATGCATAAGTTCTTCCAAGCGCTCTGTTCTTTTGGAAACATACAAAAATCCCAACAGCGCCTCAAACCCGGTTGCTTTTTTGTATTCCGCAAGCGACGCATTTTTTGCTTTTGTGTTCACTTTCGTGTTTCTGCCGCGCTTGAAAATTGCAATTTCCTCTTCGGTTAAAAGCGGTTCTAACGCGTCCATTGCTGCGCACTGCCCTGCTGCGCGGACAAATTTCACGCACCGAGCATGCAGTCTGCCCGCCGGCGCATTGGTGTTTTTCACAACCTGGGTGCGCACAAAAAGCTCATACAC
Organism: uncultured Clostridia bacterium; assembly: GCA_934457515.1. Lineage (GTDB taxonomy): Bacteria > Bacillota > Clostridia > RGIG6154 > RGIG6154 > RGIG6154. The sequence goes on along the minus strand of CAKSHV010000118.1, from coordinate 2,503 downwards.
ACCGTCGCCTATAAACGCAAGCGTCAGCGGAGAATATTCCTTAATATCCTCCACAACCTCGTCGCTTAATGCAGTAATCAGGCTCTCTTCCATTTCACACCCTCTTTTGTGTCCTCTAAAATAATTCCTTTTTCGGAAAGCAGATTTCGGATTTCATCCGCACGCGCAAAATTCTTCTCTTTGCGTGCCGTCTGGCGCTCTTCAATTAAAGCCTCAATGTCGGAATCTAACATTTCCTCCTTCACTTCGGTTATAATGCCCAAAACGCCGCAGAGCATTTGAAGGGCGGAAAGCGCCGCTTTAATATCTTTTGCGGAAGAGGATTCGTCTATATGCACATTTGCGTATTTAACCAGCTCGAAAATGGCGGAAACCGCGTCGGCTGTGTTAAAATCGTCATCCATTGCCGCGTCAAATTTATCAACAAACTCCTGAATTTCTTTTTCGTTGGTCTGCTCGCCGTCCGTTCCCTTTAAGTCGGAAAGGCGGGACACAGCATTTAAAATGCGCTCTAAACCGCTTTTTGCAGCAGCCATCAGCTCTGCGCTGAAATTTAAGGGGCTTCTGTAGTGCGCGCTTAACATAAAGAAACGCAAAACCTGCAAATCGTACTGTTCTTCAATTTCGCGAACGGTGAAAAAGTTGCCCAGCGACTTGCTCATTTTTACATTGTTAATATTCAAAAAGCCGTTGTGCAGCCAATACTTGGAGAAAGGCTTTCCGTTTGCCGCCTCGCTCTGCGCAATTTCGTTTTCATGGTGCGGGAAAATCAAGTCCTCGCCGCCGGCATGAATGTCAATCTCGTCGCCCAAATATTTTTTTGCCATCACCGAGCACTCAATGTGCCAGCCCGGTCTGCCGTCGCTCCACGGCGAATGCCAGAATGGCTCGCCCTCCTTTTTGGGCTTCCACAGCACAAAGTCGAAATAATCCTCCTTGCCGTCCTCGCCCGTCACCTGAATTTCGCGGTGACCTGCCTGCAATTCATCAATATTTTTCTTGGATAATTTGCCGTAATCGGAAAAAGCCTTGGTTCTGAAATAAACCGTTCCGTTTGCATTATACGCATACCCTTTTTCAATCAGGGTCGAAATCATGTCAATCATGCCCTGAATTTCCTCGGTCGCTTTCGGATGCGTGGTTGCGGGCATAACGTTCATTGCCGCCATGTCTTTTTGGCACTCTTTGATATAACGCTCAGAAATCACGTCTGCCGAAACGCCCTCTTCGTTGGCTTTTTTAATAATTTTATCGTCCACATCGGTGAAATTGGAAACGTAGTTTACGTCATACCCTTTATATTCCAAATATCTGCGAACCGTATCGAACACAATCATGGGGCGCGCATTGCCAATGTGAATGTAGTTATAAACGGTCGGACCGCAAACATACATGCGCACTTTTCCCGGCTCAACCGGCTGAAATTCTTCTTTTTTTCTGGTTAATGTGTTAAAAACCTTCATTGGCTGATCTGTCCTTTCTGTAAAAAAAGCCTTATTTTGTCTGTGCGTCTTTTTCAAGCTGCTCAATGCGAACACTTAATTTGCAAAGTTCCTGTGAAACAGGGTCGGGCATATGGATATGGTCAAAATTACTCACATGAACACGCTCATTATTCATGCGCACAATGCGCGCGGGGATACCGACACAGGTACAGTTCGGCGGCACCTCCTGCAGCACAACGGCGTTTGCGGCAATTTTGGAATTATCTCCCACTTTAAACGGACCCAAAACCTTCGCGCCGCAGCCGATAAGCACATTGTTTCCGATGGTCGGGTGGCGCTTGCCTTTGTGTTTGCCCGTGCCACCCAAGGTTACGCCCTGGTAAATCGTACAGTTATCCCCCACAACTGCGGTTTCACCGATGACAACGCCCATGCCGTGGTCGATAAAAACGCCCGTTCCGATTTGCGCCGCCGGGTGGATTTCAATGCCGTATTTCCTTCTTGTTTTTTTGGAAATCATGTCCGCCAGAAAATAATGACCGCTTTTGTGCAGCTTATGCGCAACTCTGTGCCGCAAAACGGCTTTAAAGCCGGGGTACAGGAAAAAAACCTCCCAGAAATTGCGGGCGGCGGGGTCGCGCTCTAAAATAGACTGAATATCTTTTTTAATTTGATTAAACACAAACACACCTCAATACACTTTAATTACAATAACTCTAAGATATTGTATCACAAAATAAGCATTTTCGCAACCTATATTTTAACAAATTTTCTTAAAATGAAAAATAAATAAAAAAAGACTTTGCATTTTTGCAAAGCCTTTCTTAAATTTAAATATTAAAACATCGCGTGGTTTGCTTTAAGTGCCGCATGAAGCTTACCGATATCGGCATTTTCCAAAGTTGTGCCGTCGGTTAAAGCAATGGCTGCCGCGTTGCCCGCCGCCTCACCTATGCAGCACACAATCGGCATAATGCGAAATGATGCCTGTGCCTCGTGCGTTGACGATATGCACCGACCGGCAACCAATAAATTCTCTGTATTTTTCGGGGTCAAAC
>CAKSHV010000117.1 GCA_934457515.1 uncultured Clostridia bacterium | reverse complement strand
ATTTCATTTTGCGGCTGTTCCTTTTGGAGCTTTATAAAACTAATCCAAAGCAAAGGGTTCCCTTACTTTATGCAGTCTGCGCTTTTTTAAAGCCCTATTGTACAAATTTTTTGATAGCAAAATTATAAAAGTGCGCGCAGAGAGGATAATGCAAGTTCAAACTTGCTTTCATCGCTCTTTTCTTCAAATTTGTTTGCGCTGTCTTCCTCCAAATCCGCAAAGCCTTTGAAGTCGCCGAGATGCGGTTCGAGAGACAAAAATCCGTTGAAATCATCTTTCTTAAGCGCGTCAAGCAGCTTTTTCACCTCGCCGTCGCCGTGACCTGCGGGAACAACCTTGCCGCTGTCAGACATTGCGTCTTTAATATGCACATATTCAATATAGGGCTTTAACAAATCATACGCCTCGGGAAACACCTTTTGTCCGCACTGCACAAAATTGGCAGGGTCAAACGTTGCGCACAGTTTCGGCGAGTTTACGGCAGACAAAATATCCAAGCAGCGGGACGCAATATCGCCGTAAATTCCTTTTTCGTTTTCGTGCAGCAGCACCAAATCGCTGTTTTTCACGTAATCTACCATTTTCTGCAGATTGGAAATAACTTCTTCGCGATAAGACACAATGTCTTTGCCCGCGGGCGGATAAAAGCTGAACAGACGTATGTATTTTGTGCCGAACAGCTCGGCAAGCTCTGCAACGTGCTTAAATTTGTCAAAATGCGCATTGAAATCATCGCCGAAATGAATTTTTCCGATGGGGGAACCGATTGCGGAAACACCGATTCCGCTGCCGTCCATGGTTTTCTTCACTTCCAGCGCATAGTCGTTTGAAAAGTCCGAAACATTTTTTCCGTCAATGCTGCGAAGCTCGATATAAGAAACATCATTTCTTTTTAAAACTTCGATTTGCTTTTGCAAAGACGGGTCAATTTCATCGGCAAAAGCCGACAGAGTAAAACGATACATGGTTTTAGCCTCCGTTTTTATAAAATAATTCATTTTTACTTTAAGATTATAGCATGTTTTTGAAAAAAATGCAAGAAGTTTTCAAAAATTTGTTGAAAATTTTTCGATTTTATAGTACAGTATATAGTGTAGTTTTTTAAGGAGCGTTAAAAATGGAAATTTATTTGGATAATGCGGCGACCACAAAGCCGTCGTGCGCCGCACTGAAAGAGTATGTGCGCGTGTCGGAAGAGGCATACGGCAACCCGAATGCCCTGCACGGGCTGGGACTGAAGGCAGAAAAAGTTGTGGAAAATGCGAGGAGGCATACGGCAAAGGCGCTTTCGTGCGGTGCAGAGGAAATTAAATTCACATCGGGCGGCACGGAAAGCGACAATTTAGCAATTCTCGGTGCAGTGAGCGCTTTAAAGCACAAAGGAAAGCACATTATCACTTTTGGCATGGAGCATCATGCGGTGCTTCATTCTTTTTCACATCTTGAAAGCATAGGCTACGATGCGACCTATATTCCGTCCAAACCAAACGGCGAGGCGGATTTGGAGGCGTTTCAAAAAGCGGTTCGGCCCGATACGGTGTTTGTGTCTTTGATGGCGGTTAATAACGAAACGGGTGTTGTGCAGCCTGTTTTTGATATAAAAAAATATGCGCCGAACGCGGTTGTGCACACCGACTGTGTGCAGGCATTCGGCAAAATTCCTTTAAATCCGGATGATTTAAACGTTGATCTTATGTCTTTTTCGGGGCACAAAATTCATGCGGTTAAAGGGGTTGGCGCGCTGTATGTGAGAAAGGGTGTGAAGATTAATCCCATATCGTTTGGCGGCGACCAGGAGGGGATTCGCTCGGGCACGCTGAACACGGCGGGCATTGCAGCGTTTGGCGTCGAGGCGGAAAACATTGCGCAAAACGGAAAGGAAATTTTTGCCGATTTAAAAGAAAAGCGCGATTATCTGGCAAAAGCCTTAAAAGAAGAAATTCCGGACGTTGTTATAAACGGCGAAAATGCGGTGCATATTGTAAATGCGGGGTTCGACGGCGTGCGCGGCGAGGTTTTGCTGCACGCGCTTGAAAATGCGGGCATTTATGTTTCCACAGGCTCGGCATGTACCTCAAAAGCTACCAAAATCAGCCATGTTTTGGAGTCGATGGGGGTTAAGCAAGGCGTTGCGCAGGGGTCTGTGCGCTTAAGTTTATCGACCGAAACGACGTTTAAAGAACTGGGTATAGCCGTTTCGGAAATCAAAAAACAAGTTGCTTTTTTGAAAAAGTTTAAGAGGAGATAATATAAACATGAGAGAAATACTGTTGTTAAAACTGGGCGAAATCGTCCTGAAAGGCTTAAATCGGCGGACGTTTGAAGAGCGCCTTATGGTAAATGTGCGTGCGGCGCTGAAATGCGCGGGTGATTTTACCATGCAAAAAGGGCAGTCTACCCTTTTAATCACGCCCGAAGAAAATTTTGATATGGGCGTGGCTGTCGAGGCGGCGAAAAAAGTGTTTGGCGTGGCGTCGGTCGTTGTGGCGACACCATGTGAAAAAACGTTTGAATCGGTGTGTGAAACGGCGGTTTCTTACCTGGAAAAGGAGCTTAAGAGCGCAAAAACATTCAAATGCGAGGCAAAGCGTGCGGACAAAAAGTTTCCCATGAAATCGCCCGAACTTTGCGCAGAACTCGGCGGCTATATTTTAGACCGTTTTCCGCATCTTTCGGTGGATGTGCACAATCCCGATGTGACCGTGACAGCCGAAATCCGTGATTTTGCGGCATATGTGCACGGCGGACGCATTAAGGGCGCGGGCGGAATGCCGGTCGGCAGCAACGGAAAGGCAACCATGCTGCTTTCGGGCGGAATTGACAGCCCGGTTGCGGGGTATATGGTTGCAAAGCGCGGCGTTTGCTTAGAGGCGGTTCATTTCTTTTCCCCGCCGTATACCAGCGAACGCGCAAAGGAAAAGGTAATCGAGCTTGCCAAAATTTTAGCGCAGTACACCGGCCCGATTCGGCTGCACATTGTGCCGTTTACCGAGCCGCAGCTTGCCATATATGAAAAATGCCCCGAGGACCTTTTGACCATTATCATGCGCAGAATTATGATGATGGTAACCGAAGCCATTGCCAAGCGAAACAAGAGCGCAGCGCTGGTTACGGGCGAGAGCATAGGGCAGGTGGCGAGCCAAACGCTTGAAAGCTTAGGCGTTACCGACTGCGCAACAGTTTTTCCCGTTATGCGGCCTCTTATCGGTATGGATAAAGAAGAAATTATTGAAATTGCACGTAAAATCGGAACATTTAAAACATCCGTTTTGCCTTATGAGGATTGCTGTACCGTGTTTGTGCCCAAGCACCCGAAAATTAAGCCTGTTTTATCTCATGTGCTGCAGGCAGAATCGGTGCTTGACATTGATTCGATTATCAAAAAATGTTTGGAAGAAAAAGAAACCATGCTTATTGAAGGGATTGACGGAAAATGATTTGTGAAATCGTTGCAGTCGGAACCGAGATATTGCTCGGCGATATTTTAAATACCGACGCGCAGTTTTTGGCGCAGGAGCTTTCCTCGCTCGGCATCACGGTGTATTATCAGGGCGTTGTGGGGGATAACCACGACAGACTTTTAGCCTATGCAAAACAGGCAATTGAGCGGTCGGATATGGTGATTTTTTCGGGCGGCTTAGGGCCTACCACCGATGATATTACCAAAGAAACGGTGGCAGAGGCTTTATCTCTTCCGCTTGAAATGCATGAAGAGAGCTTAGAGCGCATACGCGAATTTTTCAAATACCGCGAAATGTCCGAGAACAATTTAAAACAGGCGCTTGTGCCGAAAGGGACAATGGCACTTAAAAACTTAAACGGAACCGCGCCCGGTTTTTTGTATGATAAGGACGGCAAAATCGTTGTCGTTTTACCGGGACCGCCGAGTGAGCTTACAACAATGTTTAAAACTTTTGTGCGCCCATACCTTGAAAAAAAGGCGGACGGCGTTTTAAAATCGCGGTTTTTGCACATTTTCGGCGTTGGCGAGTCTAATGCGGCGCAGAGGATTTCGGATATTATAAACGCGCAGACCAACCCCACCGTTGCGCCCTATGCCAAGGCGACCGAGGCGCTGTTCCGCGTGACGGCAAAGGGAAAGGACGAAAAAGAGGCAGACGCTTTGATTTGCGAAACCGAAAGCAAAATCCGCGCCGTATTCGGCGATGATTTATATGGTACAGATTCAGACACATTAGAGCAGGTTACAGTTAAACTTTTGATTCAAAAGGGGTTGAAAATTGCCGCTGCCGAATCGTGCACGGCGGGGCTTATTGCCTCTAAAATCGGCAGTGTTTCCGGCGCGTCCGACATTTTGGAGGAAAGCTATGTGACCTATGCAAATTCTGCCAAAATGCGCCTTGCGGGCGTGAAAGAAGAAACGTTAAAGGCGTTTGGCGCGGTGAGCGAACAAACCGCAAAGGAAATGGCGGAGGGTGCGCGAAAGGCAGCAAATGCGGACATCGGTGTTTCGTCAACCGGCATTGCAGGACCGACGGGCGGCACAAAGGATAAGCCGGTAGGGCTTGTGTATATCGGCGTTTCGTATAAAGACGAAACCAAAAGCTATAAATTGCAATTAAACTACGACCGCAACAAAAACCGCGAACTTGCGGCGTGTCATGCATTAAATTTTGTCAGAAAAACAATTTTATCGGAAGAAAAGGAGAAATGATTATGGTTACCATTACAATGGAAAACGGAAAACAAATTAAAATTGAGCTGTACCCCGAAATTGCACCCAAAACGGTTGCAAATTTTGAAAAACTGGTGAAAGAGGGCTTTTATAACGGCCTTATTTTTCACCGGGTTATTCCAGGCTTTATGATTCAGGGCGGCTGTCCGAACGGAACGGGCATGGGCGGCCCCGGTTACACCATTCAGGGTGAATTTGCGGCAAACGGCATTAAAAACGATTTAAAACACGAGCGAGGCGTGATTTCCATGGCGCGTGCGATGGACCCGAATTCCGCAGGTTCGCAGTTCTTTATTATGCACGCCGACGCACCGCATTTGGATGGGCAGTATGCCGCATTCGGCAAGGTTGCAGAGGGCATGGATGTGGTTGACGAAATCGCTGCGGCAGATACCGATTATATGGATAAGCCCTTTACCGCGCAGGTGATGAAAACGGTCACAATCGACTGAAAAAATGATTTCGACATGAAAAGAGAATTTGAGAGAATTTCCCTCAAATTCTTAAATTTGTAAAATCGCAGGACATGCGCCTGCGATTTTACTCCCTGCAAGGGTCGATTTTATCGACTCGCTTAAGCAATGCAGAGTGCATTGCTTTTTTATTATTTTTGCAGAAAATGCTGAAAAAACAGGTAGAAACTGAATATTTGCTATTGACTGTGCAAGACTTGGCATGATATAATTATTTTGTAAGAAATCGAAATCTTTAAAATCCGAGAAATTGCTGT
>CAKSHV010000116.1 GCA_934457515.1 uncultured Clostridia bacterium | reverse complement strand
GCATTTCAGCCGTCGGAACAACAAGCAGTGTGTAGTTGCCGTCCGCACGGACTTCGTTGCCCGCAAGAACGGTTTCCACCTTGGTTTCCTTGCCCGTTTCGATTTCTTTCAGCACAATCGAGGCTTTAACACCCGCAAGCAGGTTCGCGGTGCATTCAAACGGAATCTGGTCTTTTTTAACAACCAGGCGGATGTAGCCGCTGCCGGTGCCCTGTGCTATATATTTTACGGTAAACGGATTAAATTTCGGCAGATTTTCAGACACTTTAATGTCTTTCGGGTCTGTCTTTGACGGGGTGGACGGTGTAGCCGGCGTGGCCGGCGTGGCCGAACCCGTTGACGGGATTGCTTTACCGTTAAACTTCGCGCCCTTTTCAGCCGATTTTTCCGCCGTCATCAATGTGCCGCCGCCAAAATTCTCTTTCGAGCCGTCTGCCTTTTCGCCCTCTAAGGTGTAGGTAAATTCCGCATTCGGGTCGTCTACCTTAATGATAAACTCAAACGGATACTGGCTTCTTACTTCTTTCTTGGTTTCACCGTTAACGGTGTACGAAATGGTAAGCGATTTAATGCGGTTTGCCGCATCTTTTGTTGCCTCGTCGTTTGCGTCCATATCGGTTACGTAAACATATGCAAAGTAGTTATTGGGGTTAAGCTGCAAGGTGTAGCCTCTGCCTCTTGTATGCTCCGAAACGGTTGCGCCCAACTCAACTGTTGCACTGTCGTGCGAAGAAGACGCATATGCGGGAGCTTTCACTTCCGGAATGTTCATAACAACCGTTAAAATATTCTTTGCGGGAACGGTGATGGTAAATGCGCCGTTTACAACCTCAACGGTTGACTTGTTGCCTGCTGCGTCATATACTGCAGCTGTGCCGGAATATGCAGCGCCGCCCGGAACTTTTTCGCCCAAGGTTACGGTAGATGTGGTGTCCACCTTATCTTCATTCATAAATGCAACCGCAAGAGTTCCGTCTTTCTTTGCGGGCAGATAGTCAAGCTGCTTGGAATCGGGGTTTACAATGCCGCTGTCATTCCACAGCCACAAACCGTCCACATCATACATTTTGCCCGAATCAAAACCGTACTGCGAAGAATAGAAATATGCATAACCCTGCTGACGAACGCGCGGGAATTCAATCTTCGCGTCGGATTTATACCAAATATCGGTAATCAAAAATTCTTCAATCATTGCCAAGAACGGCGGAATATGATGCCAGTAGATGGAGGTGTAATCCGGTCCCTCATAGGGGTAGCGCGGCTTCATCTGGTGCGTCATATAACGGTTCTGATAATAGCCTGTGTAGTTGCCGAAACGGCCAATAATGGCATTTCGCGCAGTGGTCTCAAAGTAATCCTCGCCTGTGTATTTGGAAAGACGAACCAAATCGCCTGCCCAGCTTGACATAATGATGTTCAGCGCCTCGGAGAAGGTCGACGCCTGCTCTAAACCAAGGCCGACTCTTGTCGGCAGCCAGCCCGGAACAGTTTCGCTTTCAGGCAGCTTAACCAAACCGTCTTTTGACGCGCGAACTTCGCCGTAGTTACCGCCCAAACGCCATTGCTTTGTGCCGTGCCAGAAGAAGTTGTGTCCCTCCATGAATTTGCGGACATTGTATACGTTGTCTGCGGTAACCGTGTAGTCGGTGTCACCCTTACCGTTGTCAATACCCGTTGTCCACAGGCTGGTAACCAACATTTCGCCCGTCCGTTTTGCAGCGTCTAAATATTTTTGGTCGCCGCACGCTTCATACAAATCAATAAAGCAAGCAAGGTTCGGGAAATAGGAAATGTTGATAAACGAACCCCAAACCGGGAGCTGGGACATGTAGGTTTCGCTGTCAAGCGTTTCTTCAATATATTTGTCCGCCGCTTTCTTTGCCGCGTCTAAATATTTGGAATCTTTTGTATATTTATACAGTGCAAGGTCGTTCTGAACGGCGGTAAACGAGCCGCTGTCATCTGCCTTTGCCTTTTCGTTCACATAACCCATCAGTTCGGGAACACTGCCCCGGGTCATTTCATACAGGCCGCCGTAGGTACCGAGGTGAAAATCCACAACCGGAGAACCCATCTCGGAAGGCGCCTTGGAAACATAGCTTTTCCATGTACCGCCGTCCGTCGCATAACGCTTAAAGTTTCTTGATTTTCTGGTGAGCAGCCATGCCATGGTCGGAATCGCACGCTCTTCCAAAAGCTTTTCATCTTCGGTAAGCAGATAGCGCTGAATGGCAATCATCGGGTTTGCCGACGAGGTTAAGTCCTGACCTTCCATGTTGTAATGTGCCATATCCACGGGATCCCAACCGCCGTACAGATCGTCCATCATAAGGTCTGTGGTATTGAAAATCGCCTCGTTTAAAGAGGTATAATAGTTGCTTCTGTAGTCATGTACGTCATAAATCTCTTTTGCAACATGGGTGTAGGTGTCAAACCAGTTATCTAAGCGGTTAATGACTCTGTAAGAGAAGTCATACGACTGACCTGCATCCAATGCGCTTTCGCTTGCGCCCATAATCGGAGCAGCGATAACGCCCTGCAGACCCGTGCCCTTGCCGCGCACGCCGATTGCAAATTCGGAGTTTTCTTTATAAACCCATTCTGCTTCAATATTTTCGCCGTCAACCGCAACGCCCTTTGTTACGTAGCTGCCGGGCACGATGGAATTGTTCCCGTCAAGGGTTATGGTTGCCATGGGAGTAGACATGTACTGCTCGATAATCACGCTTGAAATCAGCGGAACACGTTTGCCCACAATGCGGAACGGCGCTGTTGCCGCGTCAAACGCTGTGTCGCTGTACTCGGTGCCGTTAAATAAAACAAACGAATAGTTTCCTTTTTCTTTTGCCGTCGCATGGATGGAAACCTTCGGATCGTCCTTGCGCGCGTCAATTTCCCAGGTTGCGGTAAAATCAACCTTGTCGGTACCGTTAAAGTGCAGAACCACTTTGTTGTCCGCTGTCTTTTCATAACTTGTCGGAATCAGCCAGTCGCCCGCACCCATTTTGTAAAGTTCTTTGGTCATGGCATTAAATTCTTTTCCGTCTTTTTCAAAAGTGGTGTCAATAATCGCATAGCCCTCGGATGCAGCGGAAACCTTGGCAGTTTTTGCATTCAGCGCCAAATAACCGAATTCCTCGGTTTTGCCTTTAACCGATACCCACGCACCGTCTTTCTTAACGAAAATTTCGTTCTGAACGAAATCGCCGTGGGCGGGGTCGGATACTTTATAGAAGTTTACTCTCGTGCTGTCCGATTCAATGGTTGCCATATCCTGCGCCGCATAGTCCTTCTTTGCCCAGGTCGGAAAGAAGTCAACGGGTGCAGCGTCTGCATAGGGGTCAACCGGCGAAGCAATCGCCATCAGGGTTTTATGGTCATCGGACGGTATGTAGTCTAAATCTTCCGAAAGGAAAATACCTGCCATACGCGCAAAAAAGCCGGAGGTGTCATACACTTCAACGGTGTTTTTGCCCTCTTTTAAAGTCACAACGCCGCCGTCTTCCCACTTATAACCTTCGCCGCCGTGCTGACCGTAGGTTTTTGAAGTCATCACGCCGTTAACGCCCACGTTAAAATAACGCGTGCCCTGCTGGTTGGTTTTAAAATCTCTGCCGCGAACCCAAATTCTGTATTCGCCGGGCTTAACTACGTTAATTTCCGCAATTGCAGGCTTTGTTTTAGATGCGTCGGCATCGTCAATGGTTACGGTCTGCGCGCCGGTCTTGCTTTCGAGCGGCTGTGTGCCTTTCAGTGCGCTTGCACCGTCATTTGTTGCAGGCTCTGCAATCCAGGTCCCGTAGGTTGAATAGGATTCGCCCGTGATATAAAATGCTGCTTTCGGAATGATTGCCGAAATGGTTACGGTTTGCGTATCATTGTTCCACATAACCTCTGCGTCAAACGCTTCGGAAACAAAACGCAGCGGAACGAGGGTTCTGTCGTTAATCAAAACCGCCGACTGGTCAATGGTAACCGGCAGTCCGCCAACGCTTGCGTTGGAAGAACCGATGGTAACCGAAACGCGTTTTCCGTTTCTTTCGCCCGTTGCGGTCTGACTTTCGTCATTCCACGAAACCGAGCAGCCGAGTGCCTCGAAGATGGCACGCATGGGAACCATGGTACGGTCGTTAATCAGCTGCGGCGGAACGTCAAAATTCATCCACTCGCCGTTAAATTTAACCGCAATGTCGGTGTCCGGTCTGCCCGCCGTGTCGTCCGTCTTTACAACCTCAACTTTAGAGGGGTCATACAAATGGTCGGTTTCGAGCGCCTTTAACTCCGCCTCGGTGTTGCCGGGAACAAAATTTGCGTCATCGGTAATTAAAATCAAATCGAATCTCGAATATAAGCCCTTATTGTTAAACACCAATTCGTGGTCGCCCGCGGTAAAAAGTTTGTTTGCATAGCTCTGCCATGCCCAGCCCTCATTGCCGTGGTTGCCGCCCGTGCCAATCTCCTTGCCGTCTACAGAAAACGTAAATGTTCTCGAACCGGGCTTGTTGGTTGCAAAATCTCTGGTGTGCAGCCAAATGGTATAAGCACCGTCTTTGGGCAGCACCAGTTTGGTTTTCGCCTCTTTTTTGGTAGAAGCGTTGCCCAAGTCATACATAATCTTGCTGCGATAGCTGTCCGCCGTATTATCGGAAGAAAAGCTCCAGCCGCCGATGTCGTCCAGACTCTCGGGCGTTATGCAGTAATACACTTTATCCGCCGCAAAAGTCATGTTTGTGTTTTTAGATTCTGCCAGCACAGCCGCCATGGCGGTTGCGGGAAGCATGCCCAAAAGCATGGAAAGGCAAACCAAAAACGCAATGATTTTCTTCATGTTTTTACACCCTTTCATAATAAAATACTCTACCCTTTTCGGCATTTCGCCGATTTTCTGTTTTAATTTTAGCATTATTTTATCATTTTTTCCATGTGTTTATATTGTTTTTTTCTGCCGATTTCAGGCTAAATTGTAACATAACAACATATTTTTGCAATATAACAATATAGATCGAAACGTATATTCTCTATTTTGTGCCGCAAAACACTTGTTTGTAAAAACCGTAAAAATAACTGAATTTAGCAACAATTCCGCATTTGTTGTTTTGAAGTAAATCCTTAAAAACCCGCAAAATGGCTTTCCGCGCCACGAAAATGAATAGATTCTGTTTAGCAAAATTCGCGCCAAAACTAAAAATAGCAACTTTTTTATATTTTAAAATTATAAAAAACAGATGCGGCAGCTTACCGCATCTGTTTTGTCTTGTAAAATTTTACAAATCAGAAAGAAATGGAAAGTTCGCCGCCCTTTTCGTCCACCGTCATCTGCGTGCCGAAGGGTGCGTCGCCCGAAACAATGATATCCGCAATACGGTCGCCGATTTTGCGTTGAATCTCGCGGCGCAGTTCGCGCGCTCCATACCGCTCGCTGTAGCCCTCGCG
>CAKSHV010000115.1 GCA_934457515.1 uncultured Clostridia bacterium | reverse complement strand
CCCTTATGCACATAATAGATTTCACTCCTAAGCACCTTGGTATCGTAATCAAAGGCTTTGAATGCGATATCGATATAAGAATAAGTTTCATTTACGACATGCGGATATTCCGCATAGCCGGGCGGGGTTATGTCCTCATATTTTTTAAGCTCTCGTTCATAAACATAGCGATTTTCCGGCATGGTTATTTCTTCTTTGGAAAGGACAATATAGTCAAATCCCGCAAGCGGCATACCGTACAGGGTGATTGTGTTTTCGCCCGCCTGCAAATAAACGGTGCCCGCCATATAATTGTAAAACCGCAATTCCGAAATGTTGGGATTTCTGGCACCGAACATGTATCCGCCGTCGATATCCCACATCGAATAGTCAAATCTTTCGCCTTCCCGCACTGTGTAAGTATCGAAATCGTTCTCGTTGTCTGAAAAATACTTGCGCTTTCCGCTGCTGACAACAACGCCGTTATTTACGCGAATGGCAAAGCAACGGTTAAGCCAAACATCTTCCTCTCCGCCCTTTCTGCTCAGCGCGCGGGCACCGATATGATATGTTCCGCCCGTCGGAACATAAACTTTAAATTCCGTCCGTGCCGGAAGAGATTGCAGCTCCGTGGTTCTTAAATACATTCCGGTTGTGTTAAAAACGCCCTTTTCGTCCCGGCTTACATAGGGCGTAAACACCGGTTCTGCCTCATGCCGCCATATTGTGTATTTATTTTTTTCCGCGTCCTCTGCGTTGTTTAAAAATCTTGTTCCGCACGATAAAATGATAACGCTCGGGTCATATTGATAATTTGCGTTGTTAACCGTCACAATATTACTAAAACAGGTGTTTCCGCAATAATCATATGCCTCAATCTGCAAAGAAGCCCACGGTCCGCCCATAACGCCGCTTATATTCGCATGTGTCTCCGTGCCGGAAACATCCGCCAAAACAACATTTTCTCCTCCGGTGTTCACCTGCATAATTTTATATCCTGCAATTGCGATATTATCAGAGGCTTTAAATGACAGTCTGTAGCTTCCGAGCCCGGTGCTTTCGGCTTGCACTTCCTCTGTAAACACAGGCGCTTCCAAATCTTCATATTTAGCTAAGAATGAATCGTAGTATTTTTTAGTTATGTTTTGTACAGGGGGCAAATTTGATACAACCAAAAAATCCAAAGCCGCATAATTAAAGCCTTTAATTTCGAGCAGATAAAAGCCTTTTTGCAGTGTAATCGGCTGTGCATCGGTATAGCTATACCCTTTATATCCTGTCATATAGCTGCGGCGTGCGCCGAACAGATAATTTAAAATATAGCCGTTTCCCCGCACGCTGTCAAAGTCGGGATCTAAGTCGCCGATCATTTCATCCGTGCCCTCAACCGCCATGCCGTTGAAAGACACCTTAAAGGTGTAATTTCTGCCGACGCCGGTCGGCTCGAACGGATTGCACGCCGCTCTGCCGTACACATAATATGTGCCGTCCTCCGGGATATAAATTTCCTTTTTCAAAAATGCTCCCAAAGGCGCAATGCCCGTGGGCGATTCTTCCGCCGTCAGCAGTTTCCCGGGCGTATAATATTTTCCTGTCGAATGATTATAGGCATCGCCCGTTAAATCTTCACTTTTCCACTCTATTGTTTGATAGCTTTCTGCGTCCATAACGGTTTCAAAACCGCTTTTCCCGGTAAAAACCGCCACAAAGTTTTCGTATGTAAATTCCGAAAAATCGATATACCTCTCATCAAAATTACTGTTTTCGGTCAAATAAAGAAGATACAGTTGTTTAAAATCGCCCAGCTTTTCACTTTCGATTTCCAAAAATCTTGTGTTGGTCGATCCGAGATATACTTTATCATCTTCCTCATCTATACCATAAGCAAGAAAACCCACATTTCCGCCATCTACGACAATTTTGCCAATGCCTGTCCATTTCACGGTCGGCTCGGTTTCAAATGCCATTCCGCCCGCAGGGCAAGAAAACTCATGCGGCAAAAGCACCTCATCATATTCTGCTTTTGTCAGCGGGCAGATTATATCCTGTCCGATTGCAAGATAATCCATTCTTGCGTAATTGAATCCGCGTATGTGTAAAGCGGCAGGTCCTTTTTCCAAATATATCGGTTCCGAATTGCAATATGAATATGCGGCGAGCGAATTTACGGGACACTCGTTTCCGCCGAACCGATAAGGCTCTCCGAACGAATTGCGCCCTGTTATCTGCCGTTCCTCCCGACCCTGTGCTACAGACACTGTTATTGTTCTGTCTGCGCCGTTGTCACTTTTGGTGCACATTCTGCCGTATATATAATAGTAACCGCTTTCGGGAATGTACAAATTCACCGTACCCGTTTTGTACCGATAGGTTAACAGCGTTGTGTAAAAACATCCCATGCTGTTAAATGCCGACTCTTGAATATTAGCAGTGGTATCCCATTCCCACCCCGGTGCACTGTGAAACGACCACCCGGTCAATACAACCGGGTCTTTTAAGTCAGAAACCGCAATATTTACTGTTTCAGAATTACTTTGCAAAGCAGTCATATTCGAATCGGTGGTTTCAACCCAGTAGGTGATTTCCGTGTTATTTAATGCAACATAGTCTGTATATGTTGTATCCGTTCCTGCTATTTTTGTAACAAATTCCCTTTCATTTTCGGGCGTGCTTCTGTAAATGTTGAATCCGTCCGTCCCCTTTCCGGAAGAATTTTCAATTTCGAGGGTAACGCGGTTGCGCTCTGCCTGTGCGGAAAGCGAAATTGCTGTTGTTTCATACTTTCCATATTTAAAATCATACTTTTCTTTTGTTCCACAGGGCACTTGCCTTGTTTTTGTAATTGCAAGGTAGTCCATTCGTGCAAAACTGTATCCGAAAACACTGAGCGTATTTTCACCCTTTTCCAAATAAATCGGGTCTGCATCAACATATTCATAATATCCCAAAGCGCCCGTTTCCTCCCGCCGCGCACCGAACAAATAGCGGTTTTGCCCGTCCTCTGCGGTATAGGAATCAAAATCGTCGTCCTCTCTTCCCTCTATCGGGTCGGAACCCGTCAGAAAACGCGTTATACCGTTTTGAACAAACGCAACCCAAAACGTTCGGTTCAGCCATTTATCGGTAGAAGTTCCCTTTTGCGTAAGCGCGCGCCCAGATACATAATAATATCCGTCCTCAGGAATATACACCGAAAAATTGATTCTTGCGGGCTCTCCGCTGCCGCTCTTTACGATTGGCTTTCCCAACGCATTGTTAAACGCGCCTCCTCGCTCTTCTGCTTTCCAGGCGTCGGACGGCGTGTAAGCGTTTGCACCCGTAACCACAATCGGCGGCATGCTGATTAAGCTGTTTTCCGACACCGCATCATCGCCCGTCATTTCATCGGGCACGTCCCAATCGCTCGACTCGGTTGGATCTTCTGACCCATCTGTGTTTTCCTCCGTGCCGCTGTTTGCATTCTTCTCATACAGTTCCTCTTCGTCGGCAGGATTCACATCCGTTTCGTCTTCGCCCGTACTCCCCGGAACAGGCGGTTCGGTGTTCTCCTCAATCACGTCGGGTTCTTCGGCAGCAGAAATCTCCTCTGTAACCCCGAGATTGTCTTTGTTTTCTGCCGAAAGCACAGCACCGCTGCAAACAATCGGCAAAATCATGCATAGCATTAGAATAACGCACAGCATGCTCCTGCAAACTTGCTTTTTGGTTTTTCTCATTTCTTTTTTTCTCCTTTTTTATTTTGCTGCATATTTTATCGAAACGAATAAAACTGTAGCTTTTTTGTATTTTAACAGTTTCTTAGTATCAAAATTTGTCGAAAAAAGACTGAGAAAATCCTTTATTTTACAAATTTTTCATTTAGAAAAGCGTTATATTAAATTATTGGCTTGTTATCACATCATACTGCTGTCAAGCGTTTGTTTAAAATAAATAAACCCACTTTTTCGGCGGGTTTAAATTGGGTATAATTAAAACCGACGCCATAAGGCGTCGGTTTAAAAAAATGTTTATTTAATTTTAGAAAGCGCCTCAACCGTTGCATTGCAAATGCCCTGGGCAATTTTATCGGTAAAGCTTGAATTCAAAAGTTTTTGCAAGTCCGACTGATTAGATACAAACGCAATTTCCAAAATCAGCGCCGGCATTTTGGTTTGATTGATTACGATGTAGCGGTTATTATCGATAACGCCCGACTTTTTAAGCCCTGTCGCCTTGGTAATCGCCTCGTAGTAAATCGTTGCAAGCTCTTTGTTGGTAAGGCTCGAGTATGCGGGGCACGAGTCGGAATAATAAACCTGCGTGCCGTTTACCGAAGTGCTGGTCGACGCGTTGTTGTGAATGCAAAGGAACAAAAAGGCGTCTTTTTCGTTTGCAATTTTCGGACGGTCGTAGATATTGATATACGTATCGGTTGTGCGCAGCATGCAGGTTTCAATGCCCGCCGCTTTCAGGAGTTTGTCCACTTTCAGCGAAATTGCCAAATTTAAATCCTTTTCATAAATCGTTTTTTCGGTTTCTTCAATCTTTCCCAATAAATCGCTGTGTCCTGCTGATTGAATAAGCTTTCCGACCGTGCCCACCTCGCTGCCGCCGTGACCGGGGTCTATAAACACAATTCGCTTTTTTCCTGTGGGGTCTAACTTTTTGTCCGTATTGGTTTCGGTGCTTGTGTTTGAGCCGGTATTGCCGTTTCCGCCCGATGCGCCGGAGAGCGCAACGGTAATTACAAAATCATCGCCGTCCGCTTTGGCGGAATAGGTGTATTTCTCGGCGGTGGAAACATCCAAAACCACGCGTGAAGTCGTTGAGTCAAACTGTCCCAAACGTACAGTGGACAATAAAGAGTCGTTTAAAGTCAGCTTATCGGACGCCGCACTTAATTTTGTGTCTTTAAAATCATACACAATACGGGTCGGATTGGAAAGCGTCATAACCGAAGACTTTGCTTTTCCGACGCCTTTTACCGTAACAACCGTTTTTCCCCTGTACGACGCAGCATTTGCAGCAGTTAACTTATAGCTGTAGGAATAAGACGGGGTTGTCGTGCCGCTGCCGCCCGATTTTGTGTTAACACTTACCGTGTAGCTTGCCGCGTCCCAGCCGACCGCAAAGCCCAAATTTTCCGCAACAAAGCGAACCGGAATCATGGTGCGGCTTTGCAGAATCATGGCAGCGGTATCTAACTGTTTTGCTTCGCCGTTCACATAAGCCGTTTTGCTGTTTATGGTAAGTTCAACCTTCGTTCCGTTATAAGAAATGGTCGCTTTTCTGCTTGCACTGTCCCACGTGACCGTAGCGCCAAGCTCTTCAAAAAGCGCGCGCACCGGAATTAACGTCCTGTCGTTCATAATCACGGGGCTGACGTCCGACTGAACCGCTTTGCCGTTTAATTTAAGCGTAATATTTCTTGCCGCGGCCGAAAGCGGGACGGAAAAAACCGACAGCAGCATAACTGCAATCAG
>CAKSHV010000114.1 GCA_934457515.1 uncultured Clostridia bacterium | reverse complement strand
ACATAAGCGTCCATACGGTCGCTTGCAATGTCTGCCTTTTCGGTCAGATTTTTATTTAAAAGTTCATTTTGCTCTTTCCGCTCGGTGTATTTGTTTAACAATAAATCCTTGTCTTTTGTCAGCCGCGCCGAATAAATTCTCGAAAAAATCAGCGGCATCTCAAATTCGGACAGATAGTTAAATTCATTGATTAAATCTTTAAACGTAAGCCCCGTGGTCGGCGAACGATACTCGTTGTTTCCCACATAGCTCTGCAAAATGGAAATGGTGCTGTCGATATTGCTTTGCAGAATTTCCGCCTGCTCGATGTAATCATAGTCGCCTTTGTTTAAATTATAATCAATTTCGCTGACCGACGCCAAATACAAATATTTTTCATTATAATACTTAAAATAGTTGTTAATCAGTTTATCCAGCGTGTCGCGCGTTTGATAATACGAGCCGTTTCCCTTATACTTAATCGTAAACACATTCGGATAGTATTCATATTCTTCGCCGAGCTTTTCCTTCGACTCTTTCAGTTTTTCCGCGCTGGTCGGCGTAACCGGCGTAATTTTCGTGTTTGCACGGATTCCGTCGTCAGTCACTTTAAACGGCAAATCTTTGCTTAAATTGGCAATGACCTTGGGCGATACAATTTCGTTTGCATCGAACTTGCTGCCGTCTAACGCATAGCCGTTTGAAATGCAGGCGTCTTTGTAACGAATAACCGTTTCTGCCGAATAGGTTTGAATTCGGCTTACATACACCTTCGACAGAAAAAACGCGCACACCGCCGTAATTAAAATCAGCCACTTGTGTTTATAAATACTTTTCAGTAAATCCAAAACTGTCAGCCGCACAGCCATTCCTCCTATCTTCTTAATTTCCTCAAAACGGCAAACGTATTTCTTACCGATTTTGTCTTGTCAGCCACAACACCGTGCATAAATTCCATATACAAAATAATCAGCAGTGCGAAAATAAAGCCCAAAACTGCAAACCGAATCATAGTCGAAAAGCTGATCACGCTTCCCTTTTCGGGAATTTTGCATTTGAAATAATTTTCGGTTTTATATGCCAGATATTCATTGTCAAGCTTTACAATCTTTTCGGAAATGGATTCCAAATCCTTTAAAATGCCCAAAAGATATGCATCTGTATAAGAAATTGCCTGCTCTGCCGTATCCGCCGCACCCGAAAGCTTTGCGTAGCGGTTGCTGTAATCATCTAATTTTTTGGATATTCTTGCCGCCTCCATACCGTCACTGTACGAGCGGTTTGCAAGATCATCAATTCCCGTCTTGGTTTTGCTCATGTAATAACTGTTTGTATTGTCCACCGACGGCACAAACGCAACCGCCGTAATCTGCGGGTCGTATTTTAAAAGCGCATTTTTGGCAATGTCGGAGGCCTGCATGTATTTGTTATAAGAAAGCAGATTGCTGTCTTTCAAATAGTCCAGCTTGTTTAAATACACCGGCCGGTTTTTTGAAATGTTGTTTTGAATCACATAAGCGTTGAATTTCTCTAACTTCACATTTTTAAAATTGGAAAGTTCATCTTTCACCGTGTCAAAATTTAAATTGTCTTCCGAACGAAACCCGCGATTTTCCTCGCGGTGGGCTGTAATCAGCGTCAGCATTTCGTCCGCTTTGTTGTACAAAATCGTGTAAATTTCGGAATAGTCATACTCGGTAAAATCATAACTCTCGGGCGTGTACTTCAAAATCGTATTGTTCTCGGCACGCTTTTCGGTAAAATACTGCTCGTAATTTTTTGCCAGCGCCTGCAAAAATTCATGTGTTTCATTTTTGGCAAACTTATTTTTCTGTGAATAATAAATATAATACGTCGTTGGAACATACGAGCTCTGTAGCCCGTCACGAATGTCCGAAACCACATTTTCCATTGCTTTCTGCGAAAATTTTGTGGTGATAAACAGGCGTTTTTTAATCTCATCGTTCGGAATTTTTTCCATGTTCAAGCCTGCTTTTGCACGGTTTAGCATTTCACCACTTGTCATTTCCGAAATATTAAAGCGGCTGCCGTCCGGGTTTAGCCCCGACTCCGCCCCCGGATAGTTTAAGCTGATGGTTATGCTCGTTATGTTCGACAAAATCAGAAAATGATACAGCTCGCCGATGATGGAAAAGGAAAACACAACCAACAGCAAAAACAAAAAATATTTTTTTCGAAACAACCTGTACATATTTTTAATCATCATACACCGTTCCTCCGTTCCTTACAGCAGTTAACCTGTCCTGCGGAAGCGTTCCCGCAAACGACATGGCACACATCATCATAATATTTAAATAGGGTTTAAAAACATAAAAGGAAAGCGACATGGAAAACGCTAAAAGGGAAATCATGGCGCACGCATAAAGCGCATCTTTCTTTATGTTCCGCACAAGGCAAAGCACAATGCAGACCAAAAACAAACAAAGTCCCGCAAGCCCCTCATCGCTTAAAACCTGAATATAAGCGTTATGCGCAACGCCGTTTCGGAATCCCGCGCTGTACATAATGGGATAGGTGGAAAACACCCCCGAGCCAAATGCCAGCCGCTCGGGCCGCTGTGCGGAATAATTTAAAAGAAAACTCCAGATTTCAAACCGGCCGCTGCCGCCGTCCTCCCGAACCGCTTCGACCGAATATCTCGCGCTCACGTCCTCGGGCAGCATAGGCATAACCACCGAAATGAAAATCAAAACCGTAAGCACTGCCGCCAAAGCAATTGCAATGCGCGCTTTCAAGCTTTTCATGCCGATGAAAATATACACCGCAACGCCCGCACACACACCGATTAGGCCGCCGCGCGAGCCGGTTTTTAATATCGCATAGAATGCCAAAAGCACAATTAAAACATACAAAGCAAAAAAGCGTCTTTTTTCAAAAATGCGCTTTAAGCTGACTAAAACAGGCATGATTAGATAAGCGCAAAACTGGTTCTGATCTTCTTCAAAGCCCAAAATGCGCACAACCGCGCGGTTTTCGCTTTCACTTACCACCTCGGTGGAAGTAATCGCCGCAAAAATACAAACAATGCCCACTAAAATCCATGCCGTTTCCAGCCACTCTTTTTCACGCGCGTTGTACACGCGAAGAGTAATCAAAAGCAGCATCAAAAGCCCTAAAATCATATCTTTTGTAGTGGTCATCGCCATGGTGTCGTTATAGACAAGCAGCATGCCCACCGAATATAAAATATAAAGCGTATAAAACAAATGAATGTAGTTAAACACCAACTCGTTTTTGCCCATCAGATACCGAACAGCAAGCAAAATAACAATTGGGTAAGTCATGACTTTGAGCAGCGAACCAATCGGCGTTGTCACCACCGTGAACGGCAAGCAGACCAAATACAGGCACGCCAGCAAACAGTCTGCGCTGATTTTTTCTTTCTTTTTTGCCGGCTCTGCCATGTCCGCCCCTCCTATCGCTTTAATTTATCAATCGTCAGCCGAATCGGCCGCAAAAATGCGCGCACTCTCCATTTCGGCGTGTCCATGCCCCACACTTTTAAATGCCTGATTATATCAAACGAAAGCATGAAATTATACTTGTATTTCTTTATAATGCCCATTCCGCTTCCCGTCAGCCCGCCGCCCGTCTGATAGTAGCAGTAAAACGCGTCGGGCACAAACAAAACGGTTTTTGCGCGGGTGTACGCCTCTATGGAAAACGCGGCGTCTTCCGCCGTCTTATATTGCTCCGAAAACCGAATGTCTTTCACAACAGATCTTTTAAACAGTGCCAAACACACGCTGTTTAAGCCCATTCCTTCAATAAATTGCGGATAAACATGCGTTTCAAACTGCGGTTCCCTTTGAACAAACAAAAAACGTTCAATATGCACGTTCGATATTTTTCGCTCTCCGCTCGGGAACACCATAGTGTAGTTAAACCGAATGATGTCCGCACCGTATTCGTCTGCATAAGAAACCAGTTTTGAAAGCGCGCCCTTCTCGTAATAATCGTCCGCATCTAAAAAAGTAATATAGTCCCCCGTTGCGGCATTTAAGCCGACATTTCTGGTTTTTGCAACGCAGCCCGAATTTTGCTTAAGATGAATAATTTTTGCTTTGCTTTCATATTTCGCAAGCACATCTTTTGTTCCGTCCGTCGACCCGTCGTTTACAACCACAAGTTCTGTGTCCGTCTGCTGCGAAAGCACCGATTCTAAGCATTTTTCTATTGTTGTTTCTGCGTTAAATGCAGCAATAATAACCGAAAGTCTTGGCATATCATTTGCACTCCTTTATTTTAAAGTGCGTGTCGAATCGGGCTTTTTCGTGCCTGATTCGGGCGGAGCCGCTGCCATGCTCTCCTCCACCCCTTCTGTGGATTCTTTAATAAACATAATCATCGCCGTTTGCACAATCAGCTTTAAATCCAGCCACAGCGAAAAGTTTTTTATATAAATGCTGTCAAACAACACCTTGTCCGAAACCTTTGTGTTATACTGTCCGTAAATCTGCGCATAGCCTGTAAGTCCCGCTTTCACCACATAGCGAACATCGTAATTTTTCACCATTTCGCTGTAGCGGTCGGCATAAACCGGGCGCTCGGGACGAGGTCCCACAAACGACATATCGCCTGTCAAAATGTTAATCAGTTGCGGCAGTTCGTCCAATCGGCACAGCCTTAAAATTTTGCCGACTCTTGTGATTCTGTCATCGTTTTCGGTTGCAAGCCGCGCACCCATTTTTTCGGCGTCCTGCACCATGGTGCGGACTTTTAAAATGTTAAACCGCTTTTTATAAATGGTGTAGCGCTCTTGGTTATAAAACCCAGGGCCGTTGGAATCTAAACGAATTGCCAGCGCACAGATTAGAAAAATCGGTGATGCAATCACGAGTCCGATCAGTGCCGCAACGAAATCAAACGCGCGCTTAATTGCCTTTTCCCATAATGCAAGGTGGGAGTTTTTAAGTCCGATCACCGGCGTATCGCCGATGTGTGTAATTCTGCCGCCGATAAACGACAGATTTTCCACCGTCGGAATCACGCTGATTGCCTTGCCCGCCGACAGACAGTATACAATGTATTTGTCTCTTGTGTCCAACGGAATGTTTCCCAGCATAAGCACCTGATACGTTTTATCAATTGCCTCAATTGCACGGTTTTCCAATTCGCCGGATGCTATCTCAAAGAAAGAAACATTGCCAAAATCCGCCGCTTTTCGTTTCAGCTTATTTAAAAACACTTCGGGGCAGTGCGGCGCATACAAAATAAGCAGCGACTGCGTTTTTCTGATTCGGATTAAGAGCAGCAAAACCGCCTCTCTGCCCGCCAATATGAACACATATCCAAAAAGCAAATAAGCCACGCAAAAACGATAAGCAAACCAAACCCGTGTTGAAAAAATTAAATAAAGCAAAGCCAGCACAAGCGCCGTCAGCGCGAAGGCAACCGCAAGCGTAATCGGCAGTCTGCTTTTTTGTGTGGTGTACGAACACAG
>CAKSHV010000113.1 GCA_934457515.1 uncultured Clostridia bacterium | reverse complement strand
CTTTTAGCGTGTCGATAAAGTCGACACTTTCAAAGAGAGTCGAAAAACATAGTTTTTCGACAGTCTGAGCGCCCATTCGGGCGCTCAGACTGTCGAGATTATTAACTTAAAGAGGATTCAAATGAAATCTTGTTTTCTCTTTGTAAGCGTCGGTTAATCCGACGCTTTTTACACGCTCCTGAATCCTCTGCCGATAATCTCGCTGCTGGTCGTTACAATAATAAACGAGTGCGGGTCAACCGCGCGGACATAGCGTTGCAGCCGCACCGCCTCGATTCGGCGGCAGACCGTGTGCAGCATGGTTTTGTTCTCATGCGTAAATGCCCCGACGGCAGCGGTCTGCGTTGCACCGTGGTGCATATTTTTTAAAATATATTCCCGAATCTCATCCGGCTTAGAGGTAATGATAATAAAATATTTGCAGCTGCTTAAACTTTCAATCACCGAATCGACCAAAAACGCCTTGGCAAACAAGCCGAGCATGGAAAACAACCCAATTTTGATGCCGAAAACGAAGAAGGACGAGCCTGCAATCAAAACGTCCACATAAAGCAACGCTTTTCCGATGTCGAGCGAAGTATATTTTTTCAAAATCAGTGCCAAAATGTCTGTTCCGCCCGATGATGCGCGGCAGTTAAACATCATGGCAGAGCCGATTGCGGTCAGCAAAATGGCATACACCAGTTCCAAAAACGTCTGGTCGGTCAGCGGCTGCGTCATGGGAAAAATCCATTCAAACGCCCATGTTAAAAGGGAGTACACCACGCTGCAGTACACCGTGCGGATACCGGTGGTGCGCCCTAAGAATATAAAGCCGACAATCAGCAGCGTCATGTTGATGATTAAAATCCACGTTGCGGGCGTGATAGGCGTTACCGCGCCCAAAATGGTGCCCACACCGCTGACGCCGCCGGTGGAAAACCCGTTCGGAATTTTAAAGAAATACACGCCGACGCTGAGCAAAACAACGCCCAAATTCATCAGCAAAAATTCTTTTGCTTTTTCTTTCATGTATCGCCCTCTCCTCTTTCTTCTCTTGCTTTCATTATAAAGAATTTTGTGTGCCCTGTCAACCCTCTGTTTTTGCCAAAAAATTTAATTCTTTTTTAATATTTACCTCCTTGCCTTTTTACACGATTTATGGTACAATAAATAACACATTGACATAATGTTGTGTTTTTTGAGGAAAATTAAGGAACGGGGATTAATAAATCTTTCGGAGGAATAGAAAAGTGAATGTAAAGAAATTTTTTGCCGTGTTTGCTGTTTCAACACTGGTTTTATTGTGCACGGTAATTTTTGCGGGATATACCTATGTATCGCACCTTAAAATCGGCGACGGCGGCGATATTGCCGAGCTGGACACCGAAGTGAAAAGCCATGACCGTAAAAATGTTTTGGTTATCGGAACCGACAAAAGCGGTCTTTTGGCAGACGTGATTATGATTTTTTCGTTTTCGGACGAGGGCGACCCTGTGAATGTGGTTTCGGTTCAGCGTGACACCGAGGTCATTGTCGGCGGAAGAACCTGGAAAATCAACTCGGTCATTCAAAAAGGTAAAGAAACGTTTGTGCAGATGGTAAAAGACACAACCGGCATTCCGATTCACGATTATGTGATTGTGAACTTCAAGGCAGTGCAGGACGTGGTGGATTTGCTTGGCGGCGTGGACTTTTATGTGCCGCAGAACATGAATTACGACGATCCGGAGCAGGATTTGCACATTCATTTAACAGAAGGTCAGCAGCATTTAAACGGCAAAAAGGCACTTGAGCTGCTTCGGTTCCGCGGCTATCCGATGGCGGACATTCAGCGCACCAAGGTGCAGCGCGACTTTATTCAGGAAATGTTTAAGCAAAAATTAAGCCTCGCAAACGTGACGAAAGTGGAAAGCGTTTTCAATGCGGTCAGCAAAAATATCACCTCAAGCCTTACGGTGAACGAAGTGCTCGACTATGTAAGCATGGCAAAAGGCGCCGAGATGCAGACCTATGAAATGCCCTGCACCTTAACCGGCAGAGGAACCGTTCGGGTGGACAGCGCGGGCATGCAGTCCCTTGCAGAGACGCATTTTATAACCGAGGAAAAATATTTGGAGCAGGATGCACAAACCGATTCCGCACAGGATATTGACTAAAAAACACCCTCCGCATGGGGTGTAACCAAAAGGACGCAGCAATTTTGTTTGCCGCGCCCTTTAATCATTATTTTTTCGAAGCGCCTTATTTAGATGCTACCATCGGCGGTTCACCGGAAACCTGCGATAAAAGGCTGAACGATATGAATCGTTCAGCCTTTTTTATTTTACTGATTCATGTCTAAAATCTCGCCGTCGCTTACAATACTTCCGATGTATAACTCGTTTCTTTCATAAATCTTGTCATTCGGATTTTTGTTTGCGTTCGCCGACTTATCCGGCATGGTGCTGTCTAACTCAAAAGTCACTTCGTGCTCGCCATATTCAAGCGACGGAATGTAATACAGCTGATGGCGCGGTTTTGTGTCGTAGCTGCAATACAAAACCAAGGGAGAGGGTTGCAAAACGCCGTCTATATACATTTTAAGCTGTCCCGAATATTGTCCGCCTGCCTCGAAAATGCCAACCGTTGTGCCGCGGAATCGAACCGTCACTTTGTCGCCCGCTGTCTTTGTGCCTTTCATGCCGTTTGCAAACAGCTTTTTAAACATGCTGACATAGCCGCCCGTGTACTCGTAATTTGTTCCGTATTTTCCGCCCGTGCCGTCATTTAAGCAATCAAACCAGCTGCCCTCAAATTTCGCCTTGGAAAAATCTTCAAAGCGAATGGAGCTTGCCTTTTCCCAGTTGTGCTCATAAATCGGTTCGGGAAGAACGTGTGCCTTTTCACCCACGCCCGCACTTTCCATGCGAATCATGCTGCGCACAACCGCTCCGCCCGCCAGCTGACCGCCGTCCGCCGTTGGGTGAATGCCGTCCGATGCATACAAAATCTTATTTTCTTCTTTCGTGCCCGAAAGGGTCAGCCAGCCCTTTTCGTAATAAGCGGCAACCTGATAGCCAAAGCTTGCGGAAGGCACGCCGTAGTGCTCTGCAATCCGCTCGAACCGCGAAATATTATCGGGAAGTCCGCCCGACTGATAGGTTTTGTACCAATCGGCATGCATGGTATTTACCATAATCACGTCTGTATTGGGGTTATTCGTCCAAATCTTGCGGAAAATACCCTCCATCTGCTCGTCCGTGCCGCCGTTTCCGCCATATTCAATGAAAATCAAATCGGGATTTAAAGACAAAACATCTTTATCCAATCGAATCGCGCCGACCCATGTGCCCGTTCCCGAAAGACCGATGTTGTAATCGGTAATTTCCGCGTTCGGATAGGTCTTTTTTAAATAGCGCAGCACGCTTTCGCTCCATTTATACTGCTGCGTTACGCTGCCGCCTAAAAACGCAATGTTCACTTTTTCGCCGTTTTTCAGCTTGTTCAGCACATTCGGAATACCGCTGCGCACATTTGCTTCTTTTTCATAGTTTTCAGCCAATTTCCAATCATCCTCTGCAACCGACCCGTAGTTTTCGCCGCCCGCATCGGGCACCGAAAAGTCGGGGTCCTGATAGGTAAATGCCGTAAACTGTGCAATCGGTGTTAAAGATTCTCTCGATTTCAGCAAAATAATTTTTCCGGTTTTCCACGGTGATGTTGGACGGAATATCAGGCTGATTTTCTTGCTTTTGGTCTGCGGGGAAATGGTGTCTAACGTCAAAGTTTGCGCGTCTACCAACACACGCGCCTCGTCATAAACCGCCGCAATCAAAACAGCGTTTGAAAGCGCGCTGTCCGTGCCGTTTTGCACATAAAGCGAAAGGTTCTGACCGCTGCTTTCCACATCTGTAACCATAATGCCCTCGGGCAGTGCGGGCATGGTTACGGTTATGGTCAGTTTTCCGCTGTATGCGCTGCCGATTTGAAAGTTTTCCTTTGTAAGCCCTCCGCCGTCTTTAACATTGATGGTCGATGTTTTGTCACCCTTTTCAACCGAAACGATTTCGTTGTCTAAAACAATGCTCTTTGATGCGTCTGATATGTGCGTAAGCGTGCCGGTAATGGTCGCGCCCGCATACAGGTCAAAATTAATATCAGCCGGAAATTCCGAGGTAGAAACCACCAGACGGACATATTTTGAAGCGCCGCCGCGAATAAATGTCACCTGAAAGCTGCGGATTCTGCTGTCCCCGGCACTTTGCGGCGTAACCGTTAAATCAAAATCATATTTTCCTGCTCCGTCGTCAATCATGGTATAATCCACCGCCTCGTTTGATGCAATCACAATAACCGTGGTGCTTGCGCCCGGCTCAAAACCCACAATTTTGTTGCCGCGCATGGTAAGGTCGCCCTTTCCCTCTTCGTCCGCCTTGTATTTCATGGTGCCGTCAACCGTTGCGCCCACCATATTTTCGGCAGTTGCTCCGCTCGGCAAAACGCTTGTGGATACAACAAAACGCATGGTGTCACCCTTTAACCCGATGCGCTGCACCTTTGTCAGCTTAAACGAAGAAATATTCGCCGCCAAAGACACTGTGCACATGCTGAGAACCAGCATTGCTGCCAATGCGATACATAATATTTTTTTCATATAATCAACCTCCTTTTCTTTAATTGTATCATGTTTTCTTTTCTTGTAAATGCATTTTCGCTTTTGTTTTTGTACTTTTCAAAACAAAATTCTTGCAAATTTGCACATTTCATGCTAAAATATAGAAAAAGAGGTGAAATCCATGCCCGAAGCATTCTACATCACAGACATTCCGTGCACGATTCTTGCCATTCACAAAATCCGAGCCGCGTCGATGAAAGCGGGGCAAGGGTATACGCAGGAGAAAGGCCGCCCCGGCGACTGCCTGATTTACATTATAAGCGGCAGTGCGGCATATACAACCGAGCAAAACGAAACTTTTCGTTTGCAGAAAGGCGATGTTTTGTTTTTAAAAAGAGGGCTGAAATATCAGTCAAACGTTTTTTCGGACGATTATGCCTACATTTTTGTTGAATTCGAGCTTGAAACAAGCGAAAAAAATGTGCACAATCAAAAAATTTCGGACGAAAACGGGCGGTTCGAGCCGCTGTTTCGCCGTCTGATTGAAACCGATGTGCAGAAAAAAGCGGGTTACGATGTAAAATGCATGTCTGTTTTATATGAAATTTATTATGAAATGATTCGGTGCGAGCAAGAAAGAGGCGCGGTGTCGTTCCGCCACCCGCAGATTGAGCGGGTTTGCTATGATATGCAGCAAAAATTTAAAAATCCCGATTATAAAGTGTCCGGCGCGGCGCGGAAGGCGGGTATCAGCGACGTTTATTTCCGGCGGCTTTTTAAGGAAGAACTCGGCATGTCGCCGCTTCAATATTTGATTACGCTTCGCATTGCGCACGCCAAAAATTTAATTACGTATGAAAAGAAAAGTGTATCAGAGGTTGCGTCCGAATC
>CAKSHV010000112.1 GCA_934457515.1 uncultured Clostridia bacterium | reverse complement strand
GTTCAAGATTACAGACGGTATCCTGCGTTACCTGGTAATCAGACAGGAAGACTAATCCGAAGCCTTATTTAAAGGCGAAAAGGAGGAATGAAAGAGATGTTAAATAAAGTTATCTTAATGGGCAGACTTACCCGTGACCCCGAACTGAAATACACACCGTCAAATGCCGCGGTTGTCAGCTTTTCTCTCGCTGTTGAACGTAATTTTGCGCGTCAGGGCGAACAGAGAGCAACCGACTTTATTAACTGCGTTGCATGGCGCAATCAGGCAGAGTTTCTGTCTAAGTATTTCTCAAAAGGTCAGCTTTTGGCTCTTTCAGGCAGCATTCAAACAAGAACATATGACGACAAAGACGGGAAACGCGTGTATGTAACGGAAGTTGTGGCAGACGAGATTTATTTTGCAGAACG
The DNA here is from genome assembly GCA_934457515.1 of uncultured Clostridia bacterium. Classification (GTDB taxonomy): domain Bacteria; phylum Bacillota; class Clostridia; order RGIG6154; family RGIG6154; genus RGIG6154. Next base: position 5,110 of record CAKSHV010000112.1, on the reverse strand, counting down.
CAAAAACGACTCTGTCGGTTCTTCTCCTGCAGCGCCTGCTGCACCGAGCAGACAAACAACCCCCGCGGCAGCGCCTCAACAGGCTGCCCCGCAGCAGACCGCGCCGCAGGCAGATGATTTTGCCCTGCTGCCCGACGATGACGATCTACCCTTTTAACCAATAAACCCAAGGAGGTGTACTGCAATGGCAGAAGAGAAAAATTTCAAGGACAGAGCTCCCAGATCCAGAAAACCGAGAAAAAAGGTTTGCCAGTTCTGCGTTGACAAAGTGCAGAGCATTGATTATAAAGATACCGCGAAATTGAGAAGATTTGTTTCCGAGCGTTCCAAGATTCTTCCCAGAAGAATCACAGGCACTTGCGCAAAGCATCAGCGTCAGCTGACAGAAGCAATCAAAAGAGCAAGACATTTGGCTCTGCTTCCCTACTCGAGCGATTGATTTTAATTCAAAAATCACAAAAACCACGCCTTAAAGCGTGGTTTTTTCTTTTAATTTTACAATAATTGTACAAAAGCACATCTTTTCAGCCTTTTACATCGGCTTTACCATAACATAATTTTCAATCCAAACACCGCGGCGCAAACCCGCTGTTTTTTCTTTTCGATATATCCGCGGTTTATAAAAAACGGTTTTGCCGTAATCGAGGCATGAACAACAATATCGCCGGCAGCACTTCGCTCCAAAACCGCACAGCGCCGCGGCAACGCCTTGCCTTTGAAAATTCTCATGCACATACAATCGGTTTAAGTAATTCTTATTCTCCAAATCCGCAAACCCGATAACTGTGCCGTTTTCCTCTGCAACACAAGTTTCATTTTTTAAAAGCGAAACGTTCCACTCCGCGCGGTTCGGATTGCCGTCTGCCCACGCGAAAAGCTGCTCTTTTGTGTAGTCGCACGCAAACCACGTGAACCGAATCATAAAAAAGCTGTAAAACCGCATCTAAATCTTTTTTTCTCATACCGTCTTATGTTCATGGCGCTCCTCAAATTCCGCTATTTTTTCTTCCTCTTCCTTAATAAACAAAAGCAGGAAAACAAATGTCAGCAAGCCGCACACAAAAAACATCGACCGCTCGGCAAGCAGGTCGGTCAGCCGACCGCCCGCAATGGCGCCGGAAATAAAGAAGAAAATTATGCCAAGATAAACAAATCCGTTTTCCAGTTCTGCCCTGTCACGCGTTGCAATATATTTTGAAAAACACTCCGAGGCGGACCGAAGATTTCCGGTACACATGGTCGTTGCCATTACTTTTTTATTGATTTTTCGGAACGACTGCACCTGCAACGAGCAGACAAACGATACCAAAACATTCGCCGCCGTGTTCCATCCCTTAGCATTCGGAAACCACGCGACCGCAAAGGTGATGACCATTTCGCAAAGCAAAACCGCCTGCCGCCAGTGAAAACGGCTGCCGTTAAATTTTTTCCGCACAAATTCCGCCGCAAAAATGCCCACAACAAAGGCAGCAATCGGAATTAAATACATAACACTTTTTGAAAATTCACCTTCTGCAAGCCGAACGCCGAACAAAACCATGTTGCCTGTCTGCGCGTTGGCAAACACGCCGCCGCGGCATATGTAGGTGTATGCGTCCAGAAAACCGCCCGCAACCGCAAGAATTGCCGCTGTTATAAACCGTTCGGACATCTGTTTTGACTGTCGCACGGCAAATCACTCCCTTTTTGGTTTCTCTTTTAAACTTTCATACACGCGCTCAAACTTTTCTTTATTTAAACAGTACCCCGGCAGATTTTTGTCAATTACGCGCATAATTTCATCATACGAAAACCATTTAACAGCCGAAATCTCCTCTTTTTGAAAAACAACGCTCTCCGCCGGAACATCCCGCATTAAAGTGTATACCATGCTAAACTGGCGGTCGTGAAACGGCTTTCCGTAAAATGTCGCTTTTTTCTCGGTTTTGTGCAAAAAAACAGGGGTTAGTTCTTTGTCTTCCACATGCTTAAATCCGAGTTCCTCGGCAAGCTCTTTCTTCGCGTTTTCCAAATAGTCCATGCCGTAGGGCACGTGTCCCGCGCACGAAATATCCCAGCAGTTCGGGTAACTGTCCTTGTCCGCACACCGTTTTTGCAGCAGAATATACAGCTTTTCGTCCGTTATTTTATACACAAAAATCTGACTGGTCGCATGCAAAAGTCCTGTTCTGTGCGCTATTTCGCGGTCGACCGCTTTACCTGTCGGCGTGCCGTCTTCATTTAAAAGCATCAGCTTTTCCATGTGCCGTCCTCCTTAGATGAAAACAAAGGACGCCGCCGCGCAACGTCCTTTTTTAGCCGTTTTTTTACAAAAGTGCCTTTAAGCGCTCGTTTACCGCAAGCAAAAACTCTTCGGTATCCACTTTTTTCTTGTTCGGAAGTTTGGACAAAAGTGCCAAATCGCCCGTCATAACGCCGTCTTCAATGGTCGTAACAGTTGCTTTTTCCAATTTATCCGCAAACGTGCAAAGCTCCGGTGTGTTGTCCATTTCACCGCGCTTTCTTAAAGCGCCCGTCCATGCAAACAGCGTTGCAACGCTGTTTGTCGAGGTTTTTTCGCCCTTTAAATGCTTGTAATAATGGCGCTGAACCGTGCCGTGCGCCGCTTCATACTCATAAACACCGTCGGGTGATACCAAAACGGAGGTCATCATCGCCAGGCTGCCGTAAGCTGTTGCAACCATGTCGCTCATTACATCGCCGTCATAGTTTTTGCACGCCCAGATATAGCCGCCTTCCGAGCGGATAACGCGGGCTACCGCATCGTCAATTAACGTGTAGAAATATTCAATGCCCAGCTTTTCGAATTTTTCTTTGTATTCCGCATCATAAATTTCCGCAAAAATGTCTTTAAAACGGTGATCATATTTTTTGGAAATGGTGTCCTTTGTGGCAAACCACAAATCCTGCTTGGTATCCAGCGCAAAGTTAAAGCAGCTTCTTGCAAAGCTTGCAATGGAGGAATCCACGTTGTGAAGGCCCTGAATAATGCCCGCAGAATCGCCGAACTGATGAATCAAGCTTCTTACCTCTTTGCCGTCCTTATCGGTGCACACCAGCTCGCATTTCGAGCCTGCGGGAACCTGCATTTCGGTATTTTTATACACATCGCCGTATGCGTGTCTTGCAATGGTAATCGGCTTTGTCCAGGTGGGAATAAAAGGAGTTATGCCTTTTACGATGATCGGCGTTCTGAACACCGTACCGTCCAAAATCGCACGAATAGTGCCATTCGGCGACTTCCACATTTCTTTTAAGTTATACTCGGTCATGCGGTCTGCATTCGGCGTTATGGTCGCGCATTTTACCGCAACACCAAGCCGTTTTGTTGCCTCTGCCGAGTCAAATGTTACCTTGTCGTCCGTTTCATTTAGATGCTATAAGCCCAAATCATAGTATTCGGATTTTAAATCGATATAGTGCGTAAGCAGAATATCCTTAATCATCTTCCAGATGATTCGGGTCATTTCGTCGCCGTCCATTTCAACCAGCGGTGTTTTCATTTGAATTTTACTCACAGTGGTTCCTTCTTTCTGCAATTTATTTGTAATTTTCATCATAATACTGCGTGCCGATAAAACCGACTTGGCGGAAATCTTCGGGATTGTTCCGAATGATATAATCGATATACGCCATCGCCATTTTCGCGGTCAGCGCATAGCCTGCGGGGTTTAAATGACCTCTTAAATAGAAATTCCTCTTAAATTCCGCGTCATACACAGGTGCGTATTTTCGAAAGTCCAAAACATAGCAATTTTTATATTTTTCCGCAATGCCGTAAATCAGCTCTGCATGTTTATCTTCCAAAGTGCTGCGCTTTTCGTCCGCGTTGCTTTTCGGAATGGTCATTAAGAAAAATTTTGCGTTCGGATTGTTCCGTTTCATATCGATAATAATTCTTGAATAGTAGGCGGCAAAAGTGTCCTCTTCCGTTCCCATGTCATCAAGAGTGCCCAAATGGCTGCCGTCGCCAATGTCGTTAACGCCAAGCGCCAAAATATAGCATTGGCAGAGATTTTCCCGGTCATAATAGCCGCATTTTTCACTAAATGTTTTTACAAAGCATTCCGCCGTCATGCCGCCGCGTGAGAAGTTAATTACTTTGCTGCCCAGCGTGCGTGCCATGAACTGCCCCCACGAATACTCATAAAAATCGTGCCACCCTTGCAGGTTTTCGCTGTTTAACGTTTCAAATTCGCCCGAGGACAGCGAGTCGCCCACACAGCCGATGGTTCGGAAAATCGAGCAAAAGCCGCCGTCTGCCGGAATGGTATCCAACGGTTTTTCGCCTTGTTTTGTCATATATTCTTTTATATCCATATATTTTTCCTCTCTTAGCCAATCATATTTTTGGTGTAGTTTAAAAGACCGCCGGCCTTCATAATTGCTTTCTGGCGCTCGCTTAAGTCGCATTTGCAAAGGATTTCGGCGCCGTTTGTTTCGTTTTTAACCACAATATCCGTGCCCTCCATAATACGTTTTGCAACATCCGGAACGGAAAGCTTGTCGCCCTCGGCGATTTTGTCATAATCCGCTTCGTTTACGAATTCAAGCGGCAAAATACCTGCATTGATTAGGTTGGAACGGTGAATTCTCGCAAAGGATTTTGTGATAACCGCTTTCACGCCGAGATAAAGAGGTGCAAGCGCCGCGTGCTCGCGGGACGAACCCTGACCGTAGTTCGCGCCGCCCACAATAATGCTTTCGCCCATTTCCTTTGCGCGTTTCGGAAATTCCTCGTCACAAACGGTAAAGCAGTAGTTGGAAATTGCGGGAATGTTCGAGCGCAGCGGCAGGATTTTCGCACCCGCCGGCATAATATGGTCGGTTGTGATATTGTCGCCCACCTTCAGTGAACAAGCGCATGAAATGTCCTGCTCCAACGGTTTTGTTTCAGGATAGGGCTTAATGTTCGGTCCGCGTAAGATCTCCACACTGTCCGCCTCGGAAACGTCTGCGGGCGGAACAACCATGTTATCGTTAATCAAAAATTCATTCGGCATTTTAAATTCGGGCATGTCGCCGAGCTCTCTCGGGTCAGTTAAAACGCCGGCAATGGCAGAAACTGCCGCGACCTCGGGAGATACCAAATAAATCTGACCGTCTTTGG
>CAKSHV010000111.1 GCA_934457515.1 uncultured Clostridia bacterium | reverse complement strand
GGAAAAATGAGAAACGCGGTGTTTTCGTCTATTGAAACGGTTTTGCTTCCGACCGTAACCTCGGTTTTGCCGCGGCAGGCAAACAAAAGCTCAAAATTTTTGTGCAGATGCGGAATCCAGTGTATGTCGCGGTACAGATTGGCGTTGTAGTTAAAATCGCCCTTTGAGTTGTGCATTTGATATAATATCATATTGCGCTCCTTTTTTATCATAACTTTTGTCTATAAGTATATAACTAAATTCTTGCACTGTCAAGTTAAAATTGCTACAATGGAGAAAAAGGGGGGTGAGCATATGAAAGGAACAGTTTTTTCGGTACAGGAATTTTCAGTTTATGACGGACCCGGGATTCGCACAAGCGTGTTTTTAAAGGGCTGTCCGCTGCATTGTTCGTGGTGTCACAATCCGGAGGGACAAAAATTTCAACCGGAAATTGTGCGCAGTCCGAACGGATGCAGGGGGTGCGGCGCCTGTGAAAGAGCGGCAGTGCAAGAAAACGGCGAGATGAAGTATACCTCAGAGAGTGTTAAAAACTGTCCTGAACATCTTTTGCGGGTGTGCGGCAGAGAGCAGACGGCGGAGGAAATTTTCAATGAGGTTGTGAAAAACAAAGATATCCTTTCGGGCGTTACGTTTTCGGGCGGCGAACCGCTTGCCCAAACGGATTTTTTGCTGTCTTGCTTAAAATGTTTTAAAGGAAAACTGCACACGGCGGTGCAAACCTCCGGATTTGCAGAACCGGAAGATTTTAAGAAAATATTGTCTGTTGCGGATTATTTTTTATATGATATTAAGCTCATAAACGAGAGCGCGCATAAAAAATATGTCGGTGCGTCAAATCAAAATATTTTAGCCAATTTTAAAACACTGTCAAGCAGCGGAAAGCCTTTTGTTGTGCGTGTTCCGCTGATTCCGGGCGCGACCGATACAAAGGAAAATATAAAGGATATCTGTTCATTTCTTTTAAAAAACAAGGTGCGGTATGCCGAGCTTTTGCCTTATAACAAAATGGCGGGCGGAAAGTATAAAATGACGGGCAGAATCTTTCGCCCCGACTTTAACGATTCGGTTCCCGTTCGGGTGCGGGAAGATATCTGGAGCCGATTTAATATCAAAATTAGAGTGCTGTAGGAGGGTGTAAAAATGACCGAAAGAATCAAAAAATTATACGAATTTTTGCTTGAGAAACGAAAAACAGAGCAGAAAGAAGAAATTCCGTGGGAAAATGTGAAAACGGACAATGTGCGCGAAAAGGTTCAATTTTTCACGGACTTTCTTCAAAGGGAAACGCCTGTTTTGTACGTGGGGGACACCATCGGCTTTAACCGCAGCGTGCGCGCTGTTGCGGACGGCGACCGGGGCAATTTCATTCCGAATTACGGGCGGATTTTAAACGACGGACTTTTAAAAACGGCGGAGAACGTTAAGGAGAGCATGTGCCGCACGAATTCGGAAGAAAAGAAAGCATTCGGCTCTGCCATGCTTTCCTGCATAGACGAAAGCTTAAACTTTGCCGAGCGGTACAGAGCATTTGCGAAAGACAAGTGCCCCGCTTTGTATCACGCCCTTGAGCGCGTTCCGAAGCAGGGTGCAACAACGTTTTACGAGGCATGCGTTTTCTTAAAATTTTGCATATACATGCTTAGAATCGGCGGCATGCAGCACGTAACGCTCGGACGGTTTGACCGGTACATGTATCCGTTTTACAAGTCCGATTTGGACAAGGGCATTTCAAAAGAAACGCTGTTTGAAACGGTTGAGGAATTTTTCCTGTCTTTAAATTACGATGTTAAGCTGTACCGCGGAATTCAGGTTGGCGACGATGGACAGAGCATGGTGCTGGGCGGCTATGATTTGAACGGTAAAGACATGTATAACGACCTGTCCGAGGCGTGTATGAACGCCTCGCTGGAACTTTCGGTGATTGATCCGAAAATCAATTTGCGTGTCAGCAAAAATACGCCGATTAAGCGGTATGAATTCGCAACGCGGCTGACCAAAAAAGGCCTTGGATTTCCGCAGTATTTAAACGACGACGTGGTTGTCCCGGGACTTATTTCACTGGGATATGCGCCGTCTGATGCCGAAAACTACGGCGTTGCAGCGTGCTGGGAATTTATCGTATCGGGTGCGGCGGCAGATGTGCCGAATATAAGGACCTTTGATTTTCCGTTTGTTGTGGGCAAGGCAATCCGCGATAATCTACTCAAGTCGGCTGTTTTTGACGATTTAATGAAGAGCGTAAAAGCGGCAATTGAAGAAAACTGTGAGGAAATTATTCGTTCTGCGGAAAATGAGACTTTCGGCGTGAATCCGTTTGAATCTTTATTTGTGGACGGGTGCATCGAATCGCTGACCGACGCATTTAACGGCGGTGCGAAATACTTTAATTTCGGCTGTCACGGTGCGGGCATTTCCACAGCGACAGACTCTCTGGCGGCGGTGCAGCAGGTGATTTATGATGAAAAATCGGTCGAAAAAGAAGAATTGATACATGCGCTCGAGTGCAATTTTGAAGGGTTTGAAATCCTTCGAAACAAATTGCTTTCCTGTCCGAAAATGGGGCAGAATGATGACCGTGCAGACCGCATTGCGTGCGATTTGATGCAGACATTTTCAGACAATTTGAATAATAAAGATACGCATAAAGGCGGTGTTTGGCGCGCAGGGACGGGCAGCGCGATGGAGTATGTTTATAAAGGCGAGGCTTGTCCTGCCACGGCAGACGGCAGAAAGAAAGGCGCACCGTACGGCTCGAGCTTTTCGCCGTCCCTCGAGGCAAACGCAAACGGCATTTTGTCAGTTGTCATGTCCTTCACCAAATTCGATTTGAAAAAGACTATAAACGGCGGACCGCTGACGCTTGAGGTGCACGACACGGTTTTAAAAAACGATGTGGGAATTAAGAAAACCGCCATGCTTGTTTCCAAATTTATAGAGCGGGGCGGGCACGAGCTGCAAATCAATTCGGTCAACCGCGATACATTATTAGACGCACAAAAGCACCCCGAAAAATATCCCAATTTAATTGTTCGCGTGTGGGGCTGGAGCGGCTATTTTAATGAACTGGATGTGAAATTTCAAAACCACATTATTGCCCGCACCGAATTTGCATAATCGTTCATTGACATCGGGTATGGAATATGGTACAATTGTTTTAAAATATGGCTTAAAGAGGGAAATTGTATGAATATAAGGTATCCGGATTACATTGCAGCGTACGGCGAAAATGTGTCGTTTGATGCAAAATGCGCAAAAGAAATTGCAAAAGATGATGTGAGAATTGAACTTTTGCTTGCAGACGGCGTGCTTAAAGTATCTCTTTCGGCGGATAAAACGCCCATGCGCTACATAAAGCTTCGGTGGAATTTTGCCGAAAATGAAAAGAGAAATGAAGATGTTAAGGTATACGGCGACGTGTGGGAGCGCAGCTACGGCGACATAGAGTGGCGGGGCATCGAGCCCTGGCGCACCATGCCGTGGGTGTGTGCCGCGTCGAACGGTTCGGATTTAAATGAGGATGTTTCCGGCAGATACACTTCGTGTTTCGGCGTGAAAGTCCGCCCGCATGCCATGTGCTTTTGGCAGTATGACACATGCGGCGTAACACTGTGGCTTGATGTTCGCTGCGGCGGAAGCGGCGTGATTTTAGGCGGCAGAAAAGCAGAGCTTTGCACCGTTTTGTTTGCAGACTACCGCGAAGTCAGCGCATTTTCCGCATTGAAAGCATTTTATAAATCTCTTTGCGACGCACCTCTTTCGTGCGGTCACAAGGTTTACGGCGCGAACAACTGGTACTATGCATACGGCAAAACGTCCCATGCCGAAACGGTTCGGGACGCGTCCCTTTTGGCGGAAATGACAGAGGGACTTTCTAACAGACCTTATTCCGTTTTGGATGACGGCTGGCAGAAAAACCCGTGCGACGCGCCGTGGGACGTGCTGCGGGAAGGCAAATTTCAGGATATGAAAGCGGTTGCGGACGAGGTGAAATCCAAAAATGTGCGCCCCGCCATATGGTTCAGACCCCTTCGGGATAAAAATTTTGAAGTTTTCCCTGCCGATTCCGAGCTCCGGCTTGCCCGCGATGCAGGATTTTTAGACCCGTCACATCCTGCTGTACTTGCATATGTTGCAAAAACGGTAAATATGATCTGCGACTGGGGATTTGAGTTGATTAAGCACGATTTTTCAACCTTTGACGCTATCGGTTTCTGGGGTTTTCAAAGATATGAAACGCCCTTTGCGGAAGACGGCTGGAGCTATTTTGACCGCAGCAAAACGACTGCCGAGGTTATTCTTGGTTTAAACGAAACGATATACAATGCCGCAAAGGGAAGAGCCTTGATTTTGGGCTGCAATGTTATGGGGCATCTTGCGGCGGGTCTGGTTCACCTGAACCGAACCGGCGACGACACAAGCGGCAAGGATTGGCACCGCATGGTGAAATTCGGTGTGAACGCGCTTGCATTTCGAATGCTGCACCACGGTGCGTTTTATGAAGGCGATGCCGATTGCGTCGGCTTTATGGGCATTATGGACCATAAATACAACAAGCAGTGGCTAAAAGCCGTGGCATGCAGCGGAACGCCTCTTTTTGTTTCTCCCAATCCCGATGTGCTGACGGCGGAAGAACGAAAAGACATAGAAGAGGCATACCGAATCAATTCCGTGCAGAGTGACACGTTTATTCCGCTTGACTGGATGGAAAATGCTGCGCCCGAGCACTGGCTTTTAAACGGAAAGCATGTAAAATTTGACTGGTATCCCGAAGACGGCGTTGACTTTTTCTTTATTTAGTGATAAAATAAACGCTGAAAGGGAAGTGATTTTAAATGAACGTTCAGGACTATTTAGAGTATAGACGGCGGCAGAAAAATGCCGAAACGATGGAAGAGCAAAAGGCACTTTTGTCGCGCCTTGGGCTTTATGATGTGGTGTATTCCCCGACCGGCGAGCAAACCGAAGAGTTTTCGGAGCGGGAGGTGGACGCACGCACCGGTGCGGTTCGTTTTTATAAGCGCGTTCCCGCAAAGGCAACGCCCGAGCAGTATGCCGAAATTTTAAAATATGAAAAGCCCGCGGGCAAGGCAAAACTTTCGCTTAAAGATATGTTTTCTTCAAGCATTGTCGGCTCGGTGTTGTTCATAACGGGCATTTTGCTTTATGTTTTGGGCATTGTTTTGGGTTGTTATATGGGAACACGAACAGTCACTGTATCCTTTTTCGGAGACGTGCAGACCAAGTTTTACATTGGCATTGCGCTGATTTACTGGGTTTCGGGCATTGTTTTGGGGAATTTGTTTATCGGCATTGCGCGCATTGTGCAGCTGCTTGAAAAGAAAAAATAAGAAAAAAGCCGTATGCGACAGCATACGGCTTTTTGTGTTTTGTTTTGAACTTTCCATTTTGAAAGTGTAGGGGACGGTGTTTGCCAACGCCCCGTATTTTAACCATTCTTAATCCATAAAAAATTCGGCTTTGTGCCAAAACAGACCGGTTTCGCCCGGCTTTAAATAGCGAACATCCTGTTTTTTCTCCTGAACGGCGGTGTGC
>CAKSHV010000110.1 GCA_934457515.1 uncultured Clostridia bacterium | reverse complement strand
GTCCACATAATTGTTAATGCACACGGTCAGCTCGTCCGACTCACTTTGCAGCGTATTTGCCGCGTCGTTACACGCCATCATGGTTTTTTGCAGCACGGTGGTTTCGTTGTATTTCTTTTCAATTAAATAGTTTGCCGCCAAAACCCCGCACGAAAACAAAATAATAATCACCACAAAACACACATTGATTGCTTTTATGCTGATTCCGCGCTTTCCCCGAAAAACTTGCATTTTTATTCACCCACCCTTACACGCTGAAACAATCCGCGCATTTTGCGCGGATTGTTCTTTTCATGTTTATCTTAAAATGCAATTTTTTCTTCAATAAATGCTGCGACCTTGTCAATCGGCATACGAATCTGCTCCATGGTATCTCTGTCACGGACGGTTACGCAATTGTCCTCCGCCGTTTCAAAGTCAACCGTAATGCAATACGGCGTGCCGATTTCGTCCTGTCTTCTGTAGCGCTTGCCGATAGAGCCCGCCTCGTCATAGTCGCACCGAAACTTCTTGCAAAGGTCTGCATAAAGTGCGCTTGCGGGTTCGCTTAACTTTTTGGAAAGCGGCAGAACCGCTGCCTTCATGGGCGCAAGAACGGGGCTTAAGTGCATAACCACGCGGGTGTCGCCCTCTGCAATTTCCTCTTCGTCATACGCTTCGCAAAGGAATGCAAGCGCCACACGGTCTGCACCCAGCGACGGCTCGATGCAATAGGGCACATATTTTTCGTTTGTAACGGGATCCATATATTCCATCGATTCGCCCGAGTGCGCTGCGTGCTGCTTTAAGTCGAAATCCGTTCTGTCCGCAATGCCCCAAAGCTCGCCCCAGCCGAACGGGAACATGAACTCGATGTCGGTTGTTGCATTGGAATAGTGCGAAAGCTCTTCGGGAGAATGGTCGCGCAGTTTAATGTTTTCTTCCTTAATGCCAAGGGACAGAAGGAAGTTTTTGCAATAGTCTTTCCAATAAGCAAACCACTCTAAATCCGTGCCGGGCTTGCAGAAAAATTCAAGCTCCATCTGTTCAAACTCGCGGGTTCTGAACGTAAAATTGCCCGGTGTGATTTCGTTACGGAACGATTTACCGATCTGACCGATACCGAAAGGCACCTTTTTGCGGGTTGTGCGCTGCACATTTTTGAAGTTTACGAAAATACCCTGTGCCGTTTCGGGACGGAGAAACAATTCCGATTTTGAATCTTCGGTAACGCCCTGGAACGTTTTAAACATTAAGTTAAATTTGCGGATGCCGGTGAAATTGGTTTTGCCGCATTCGGGGCATGCAATGTTGTTTTCCTGAATGTATTTTTCCATCTGCTCGTCTGTCCAGCCGTCTGCCGAAACGCCGGCTGCGTCTTCGATGAGTTTATCTGCACGGAAACGCGCTTTGCACTCTTTGCAGTCCATAAGCGGGTCGGAAAAGCCGCCCACGTGGCCGGAAGCCACCCAGGTTTGCGGATTCATTAAAATTGCCGCGTCCAAGCCCACGTTATAGGGCGATTCCTGAATAAATTTTTTCCACCATGCACGTTTTACGTTGTTTTTGAATTCAACGCCCAGCGGGCCGTAGTCCCATGTGTTGGACAGTCCGCCGTAAATCTCTGAGCCCGGATATACAAATCCGCGGCCTTTGCAAAGTGCAACCACTTTTTCCATTGTTTTTTCGCTGTTTTTCATGTTTTTCCTCCTTCTGCATTCTGAATGGCTTTCCTGTTCGGATTTTCAGAACACAACTGTATATAAATTTTTTGCTGCCTGTTTTAAAGTGCCCCGCCGAGGGGTTTTAAGCTTTCTCTTTCTAAAAAGAACCGTTTATATGTATAGTTTTCCTCTTCGCTTTGCAAGGAAAATTTTGAACTTGACAAGTCTGAAATTTCCGCGCTTTCCGGCAAGGCATATGCCTGCCTTGCACCTATATATGCGCTTTGCACGAAATAAACCATGCGCCGTCCGCCGAGATTGGAAACGGTAATCGATTCGTTTGTTTTCCGCGCCCAAAAGCTTGTGTTTCTTAAATAGATGGCAAGGGCTCTGCCGTTTGCAACGCCGTAGCCGAACGAAGTGTCATACCCCGCTGTGCCGCAGTCAGTGACCGTTTTTCTTAAAATTTCTTTCACCGTATCCACTGCCGCATTTTTATTCATTTGCTTAATCAGCGCCGCCATGCCCGAAATGATGGGCGCAGCATAGGATGTGCCGCCGTCTACCTTATACCCCGAAGGGCTTTTATAGTTTAAAACCAAAACACGGCTGCCCGGCGCGCTCACAAACACAGATTCGTTTTTTTGCGACGTTGAAGTGTGAACAAACCCGCTTCCGACGCTGCCCACGCCGATTACGTTTTCAAGACCCGCCGGATAAGACACAAAGTCCGTCTCCTGTGTATCATCCCCCTTATTACCTGCCGCCGCAACCACAATGCAGCCGCTTTGCGTTGCATCGCTAATTGCCTCCTGCATTTCCTGCAGCTCCGGATGATTGGGATCTGTCACAGAGGCTGTACCCAGCGAAATGTTAATCACATCGCACCCTTGGCGAATGCAATAGCGGATTCCCTCGGTTATTTTTGAAAAGGCTGCTCCCTCTGCGGTGGCGCATTTAACGATAACCAAATTCACATCGGGCGCAATGCCCCGCATGGTGTTCGCTGATTTGCCTCTGCCGCAGATAAGCCCGGCAACCGCTGTGCCGTGACCCACATCGTCGGTCACGTCGTTTATATCGGTTTCTTCGGTATCATCCATGCAAAACCGCCTTTTTGCCGTGATGTTTTCGGAGGCAATGTCATTATGCTCTGCAATGCCGGTATCAATAATGCCTACCGTGACACCTTTACCGGTCAGCTCAAAAAGGGGAAACGATATCATTTCCGGTTCGTCATAATACCAGTTCGGGTCCCCCGATGCCGCAGCAAACAGCAAACCTCTGTTTGTTCTCTCAAGCGGGAAGGACGCCCAAAGCTCATCTGTCGCTTTTGCGGGCGCAGCCGCTGCGGAAAGCGCGGAAAGGCACATAAAAAGCGATAGAATACCCACGCCTATTTTATTTTTATACAGCTGTTTTCCTCTCATATACCGCTCCGTTCCGCCAAAAAATCAGTTGGCAAACCGCTTGATTTTCTTGGTTGTTGTTTTCACAAACTCTTCATGGCGAACATCAAATTTCTGCACCTTTTTATAAGGCGGCATGTCTTTGTTCACGTCTTTCACGCAGTCGCCGATGAAATCATGCAGCTGCTCTTCGGTATAATCCTTGCCCAGTGCCTCGGCAACCGCTTTGTAATCGGGATAAATATGCGCCGAAACAACCGTTTCATTGCCCAGCTTGTCCGCCGTTGCATACACCATACACTCGGAAATATAGGGATTTCGCTGCAAATAAGTTTCCACTTCTTCGGGATATACATTCTTTCCGTTTTCAGTAACAATCACGTTTTTCAGTCTGCCCGTTATGAAAATAAAACCGCGGTCGTCTATATAGCCCATATCGCCGGTGTGCAGCCAGCCGTCCACAATGGTTTTGGCGGTTGTCTCTTCGTCTTTATAATAGCCAACCATCACGTTTTCACCTTTAATTAAAATTTCGCCGATTCCCTCTTCGTTGGGGTTTTCGATTCTAACGTCCACTTCAATGGGCGGAAGACCGGCAGATGCGTCATCCCAATACACATCGCGGTTTACCGCCGCAATGGGGGAGCACTCCGTCATGCCGTATCCTTGGATAACATTCAAGCCGAATGAACGCATACCGCGGATGATCTCGGGATCAAGCGCAGCTGCCCCCGAAACAAACATAAACATTTTGCCGCCCAGGGTTTCGTGTACCTCTTTAAACAGAGCACGGCGCAAATCGATGTGAAATTTCAGCAAAAAGTCTGAAATTTTAATCATTTTCTTAACTAATTTTTCCTTGCCCTTTTTGCGGATGCCGTTCCAGATTTGGCGGTAAATAGACTCAACAATCAGCGGAACCGACAGGAAATAGGTCGGATGCGCCTCCTGCATGTTTTTAACAATGTATTTTAAGCCCTCGCAATAGGCAATGGACGCACCGCTGTAAATCGCGCACAAAAAGCCGCAGGTGCACTCATAGGTGTGGTGCAGCGGAAGAACCGAGAAAAAGCGGGTTTGGTCGTTGATGTTGCAAAGGGTTACCATATTCATCAAATTTTCCGCAATGTTTTTATGCGACAGCATAACGCCTTTGGCAAGCCCCGTTGTGCCCGAGGTGAACAAAATGATGTTCACGTCCTCCGGCTTGGGCACAGCTTTTAAGAATGTGTCCTCGCCTTTTGTTAAAAATTCGTTTCCCTTTTCAATTAACTGCTTAATCGAAACGTCTTCGGTATCGTCGTCCATGTTAATGCCGATGAAATTCTCGTTTTCACAAAACAGGCCGGGGAATTTCTTGCGCATTTTGTCCGAATACACAACGGCGGACACTTCCGCGCGCTCCATAAGATATGTAAGTTCCTCTTCGGGAAGTTCTTTATCCAAAGGCACAATCGTGCCGATGCCGCACACCACCGCAAGATAGGTAATTGCCCATTCATAGCGATTTTCGCCCACAACGGCGATTTTTTTGTCTTTGAGTCCCAGTGCCGCAAAAGCGGTTCCGAGCGCATACACATCGCGTCGTACGTCAGCATATGTCACTTCTCTGTACGGCTCGCCGTGCTTGTCTTTCACCAAAAATGCCGTTTTTTCCGCAAACAAATCGGTGCTTGAATCGAACATGTCGCGAATGGTTGTTATGTTTCTTGCCTTATAAAGCGGGTATTTGTAAAACGATTCGGGCCGAACCGCATGTTTAAACTCTTTGTATTCCATATCTGTTATCCCTTTCTTTTTCCGTTAAAATAGTAACCGACGCCGCGCTTTGTCATAACATACATCGGCTCGCTTGCGTCATCCTCCACCTTTTCGCGAAGTCTGCGTACCGTTACGTCCACCGTGCGCACATCGCCCAAATACTCATAGCCCCAAACCTTTTCCAAAAGCACTTCGCGCGAAAAGATTTTTTCGGGCTGGCTTGCCAAAAATTTTAAAAGTTCAAACTCTCTTAAGGTCAGTTCCAAAACCTTGCCGTTTTTTCTTGCCTCGTACTTGCCGATGTCTATGGTAAGGTCGCCGAAATGCAGCACGTCGCCGTCCTCCGTCTGTTCTGCCGCCTCTATCGAATTACGGCGCAGGTTTGCTTTCACGCGCGCCATCACCTCGCGGATACCGAACGGCTTTGTTATGTAGTCGTCCGCCCCCAGTTCCAAGCCGAGCACTTTATCAATCTCGTCTGTGCGGGCGGTCAGCATGATAATCGGAACCGTGCTTTTTTCACGGATTTTTTTGCACACGTCAAAACCGGGCATTGAGGGCAGCATAACGTCCAGCAAAATAAGGTCCGGCTTTTCGGAAACGGCTTTTTCATAGCCTTCCAGGCCGTCATATGCCTCTAAGGTTTCATAGCCCTCCCGAACCAGGTTAAACTTTAAAATGTCAACAATCGCTTTCTCATCATCCACAATCAAAATACGCTTTGCCATTTGCATCCCTCCTGTCTTTTATCTGTTTCCTGCAATTGGCATTATATATAGAATAGTATATCAC
>CAKSHV010000109.1 GCA_934457515.1 uncultured Clostridia bacterium | reverse complement strand
CGAAATTGAGAAGCTAATTGACGTCGCAAACGACATTATAAAAAATCCGCAAAACTACAGGGATTCGTGCCGCGGCAAAAAGCTGGCAACGCTGTTTTTCGAGCCGTCCACCAGAACAAGATTGAGTTTTGAGGCGGCAATGATGGAGCTTGGCGGCGGCGTGCTCGGTTTTTCGGAGGCAAATTCTTCCTCGGCTTCCAAAGGGGAGAGTGTGTCCGACACGGTGCGAACTGTCGGGTGCTATGCAGACATTATTGCCATGCGCCACCCGAAAGAGGGCGCGCCCATGGCGGCAAGCCTTCATTCCACCGTGCCGATTATAAACGCCGGTGACGGCGGACACAATCATCCGACTCAAACGCTTGCGGATCTATTGACCATTAAGCGTGAAAAGGGAAGATTAAACAATCTAACTATCGGGTTCTGCGGCGATTTAAAATTCGGCAGAACGGTGCATTCACTAATCAGCGCGCTGTCACGCGAAGAAAACATTCGCCTTGTGTTGATTTCGCCGTCCGAACTTAAAATTCCCGATTACATGAAAAAAGAGGTCATCGAGCGCAGCAATATGACATGCATTGAAACTGACAGCCTAGAAAATGCTATATCAGGTCTTGACGTTTTGTATATGACGCGTGTGCAGCGTGAGCGCTTTTTTAACGAAGCGGACTACATTCGTTTAAAGGATACCTACGTTTTAACGGCGGCAAAGCTTAAAAACGCAAAGACGGATATGGCAATTTTGCACCCCTTGCCGCGCGTGAATGAGATTGCGTGCGACGTGGATGCAGACCCGCGCGCCTGCTATTTTAAACAGGTTTTAAACGGAAAATTCATCCGCATGGCGCTTATTTTAAAGCTTTTAAAGGAGGCGGAAAAATGAATATCGACTCGATAAAAAACGGCATTGTGATTGACCATATTGCGGCGGGCAAAAGCATGGAGCTGTATCATTTTTTGAATTTAGAGGCACTTGACTGCTCGGTTGCCATTATCAAAAACGTGGCGAGCAAGAAAATGGGGAAGAAAGATATTATTAAAATCGACCGAGAGTTTGATGTGAATTTAGACGTTTTGGGTTATGTAGACCCCGAATCGACCGTGAACATTATTAAAGACGGAAAACGGATTGAAAAGCGCCAGCCGGCACTGCCCGAACGGCTTGAAAACGTGCTTTTCTGCAAAAATCCGCGATGTATTACCACAACCGAGCAGGGCATTAAACACGTATTTCGCCTAACCGACCGCGAAAATCGGGTGTATCGGTGCATGTATTGCGAATCGAAAGCAAAAGAGAGTGAATAGGAAGGAAATAAAATGGCAGAGTTTAAACAAGAGGTGCCGAATGAGGTAGTCGAGCGGTTTGAAAAGGACCGTTTTGCAACCGAAAACGGTGCGGTTATAGAAGAAATAGGAAAAAATTACGCCAAATGCAGCATAACCTTAACATCGCGCCACAAAAACGGAATGGGTGCCATTATGGGCGGCGTGTATTTCACTCTTGCCGATTTCGCCTTTGCGGTTGCGACAAATTGGGAAAATTTAGGCGTTGTGTCGCTCAGCAGCACAATCAATTTTTTATCTCCCGCAAAAGGGGAAAGGCTGATTGCAGAGGCAAAATGCATTAAAGACGGAAATGCGACCTGTGTGTATGAAATATCGGTTTTTGACTCATTGGGGACGAAAACCGCAACGGTTTTAACAACAGGCTACAGGGTGCACAAGGCATGATTGGTTTCGGAACGCTTTTAAACGGCGCGGGCATTGTTTTGGGCGGCATTTTGGGCGCTTTTTTCGGCAAAAAAGTAAGCGAACGCTACCGCGAAAGCTTAATGAACGCCTGCGGCGTGTCGGTTTTGTTTATCGGAATCGGCGGAGCGATGGAGAAAATGCTTTCGGTTACCGAAAACGGTCTTGCAAGCGGCAGCACCATGCTTTTGGTGCTTTCTCTTGCCCTCGGCGCGCTTTTGGGCGAGTTTATCAATATTGAGCACTACATAGAAAAGTTCGGCACGTGGCTGAAACGCAAAACCGGCAGCGAATCGGACGCTGGGTTTGTGGACGGGTTTGTTTCGGCATCGTTTACGGTCTGCATCGGCGCAATGGCGATTGTCGGCGCTGTGAACGATGGCATATCGGGCGATTATTCAATCCTTGCTGCCAAATCTTTGCTAGATGCAATCGTTATTTTAATTATGACCGCATCAATGGGGAAGGGGTGCATTTTCTCTGCAATTCCCGTTGTTTTGCTGCAGGGCACAGTTACGCTGCTTGCACGCTTATCCTCGGTGCTTTTAACCGACGGCGCAATTTTTAATCTGTCGCTTGTCGGCTCGGTTTTAGTCTTTTGCGTGGGCTTAAACCTTGTTTGGGGCAAAAAAATCCGGGTTGCCAACTTCTTGCCCGCCATGATTTTGGCAGTTGTCGCGGCATATATTTAAGAAAAAAAGACATCCGCTTTTGCAGATGTCTTTTTCTTTATATAAGATTTATTTCAGCAGACTGATGGAGTCGGTAATGGTTTTTTCCAGTGCCTCCATACCGTATTTGTCCACGTCTTTTTTGTTCTTTTCTTCGTGGGTTAAGCAGCCTGCACCGCCGATACAGCCGCCAACGCATGCCATACCCTCGATAAAGTTGTTCGGAAGAACGCCTTTTGAGGCTTTCAAAAGTGCAATTTTGCATGCTTCGATGCCGTCGCACGAAATGGGGTTGTAGTCAAAGTCCTCAATGCCGTGCTCTTTTAAGCCCTGGCGAACCGCGTCTGCCAAACCGCCGCTGCGCGCAAAAATTCTGCCGAAGTAAGACGCATTGTCCAAAACCCCTTCTTCAAGAGAAGTTACGTCTATATCGCGGCTGTCTATCAGTGCCTGCAGTTCTTCAAACGTAATTACGCTGTCGATATAGGGGCGAACCTCTTCTTTCTGAAATTCCATTTTCTTTGCCGTGCACGGACCGATGAAAATAACCTTGCACTCCGGGTCTTTTTCTTTCATGTATTTTGCAATGGTCGCTGCAGGGGAAAGATTGTGCGAAATATGGTCTTTCAGCTGCGGGAACGACTTTTGAATGTAGTCTACAAAAGCGGGGCAGCACGAGCTTGTTAAAAAGTCGCTGCACTCACTTAGTTCTTTCGACTCGGCATATGCCACCATGTCTGCGCCCAGTGCCGCCTCAACCACGTGGTAGAAACCAAGCTCGTGAATAGCGGTTATAACCTGTCCTAACTTTGCATAGCTGAACTGACCTGCAATAGAAGGAGCAACCACCGCATATACCTTATATTTTTCGTTGTGTTCGCTCTTTTTCAAAAAGTCGATAACATTTAAAATAAAGGACTTGTCCGAAATGGCACCGAACGGGCACTGGTATACGCAAGCGCCGCAGGAGATGCATTTTTCGTTTTCAATATGCGCCTCTTTGGTTTCCGCCATGTGAATTGCATTTACCTTACATGCGTTTTCACACGGACGTTTGCGGTTTATAATAGCGCTGTACGGACAAACCTTCGCACAGGCACCGCAGTTTACGCATTTGGTTTTATCAATGTGCGCTTTCTGATGCTCGTCATAGGTAATCGCGCCTAAACGGCAAGCGTCTTCACAGCGGTGCGCCAAGCAGCCGCGGCATGCTTCGGTTACATCATATCCGCTGACCGGACACTCATCGCATGCAATATCGATAACTTCAATAACGTTCGGATTGTTTTTGTTTCCGCCCATGGCAATTTTAATGCGCTCGGCGATAATGGCACGTTCTTTGTAAACGCAGCAGCGCATGGAGGGTTCTTTGCCCGGAATGATTTTTTCGGGCAAATCATACAAACTGTACAGCAAATTGTCGCGAAAGGCCTCGCGCGCAACTTCGCGCAAAACTTTGTATTTTAAATGCTGTACTTTTGTATCGAATTTTCTGATTTTTTTCAAAATTTACACCGCCTTAGAAATAACTTACGTGAATGGTTTTGCCCATATCCTTTAAAAGTGCCGACAGTTCGTCCACAAGCTGCATTTTTATATTAAAGCCAATGGGAAGATTCGGGTTCTGATGTGCGGGATTGACCGCTCTGCCGACATAGAAATTAATGTCGGTCGCCTCTTCGAACAAAAGCTTTGCAATTTGCGACGCGCCGTCTTTTCTCTTGCGCCAATCGGCATACAGTGCGTTTTCGCCTACATGGTCTTTGGCATACTCTAATACCTTGTTAACGGTAAGCACGCCCTCGGTTACCAGGTCAACGCCCTCAATCTTCGCTGTGGGCGGAACTTCGGGGTCGATATAATCAACCGAGGCAATCAGCGGCTTTCCAAGATATTCCGCCGTTAAAGTGGAAGTTGTGCCGCCCGAAACAATGTGTTTTCCCTGTTTTGCAAAAAACAGCGCCATCATTTTGTTTAAATCTTTCGGGTCGCGCGGTGGACCGAACATAAGATTAACAACAGAGCGCTTGCGCACACGAACCGCCGCAATGGTGGTATCGTCGCCCGGTTTTCCGCCGTAAAGCTCATCGCACGCGTCTAAAACAGAGGAGGCAACCGTTTTTGCAGAATTGTTTTGATTGTAGTTTCCAACCGCAAATTCCACAATATTTTCTCTCTGCCAGCCGTAGTTCATACTCATGCCTACACCTGCGTATATTGCACCGTCGCTCATAGCGATAAATACGTCGTTTTCTTCTAATTTTATTTTGCTTTCCAAAATGGTTTTCCCCGAAATAATGCGGGTTTCGCAAGGATATTCATAGTTTTTTCCGTTGCGCAGGAGAATAACTTTGGGATTATCATACTGAATGATTTCGGCATAGTCATTGTCGGTTATTTTAATAATTGTGAAGGTGGAATAGGCAACCTGGCGCACTTTACAGACGGGCAGCGTTGCACTGATTGTGTTTACGCAGTCCTCAATGCTCATGTTCTCCGCAATCATGGTTGAAATGATTTTAGACGTCAGCGTGGACAAAATGTTTGCCTTAACACCGCTTCCCAATCCGTCCGACAAAACCAAAATAGAGGAATCTGCGTTTTTTGCCAGTTGAATCATGTCACCGCAAAGCTCTTCGCCGTATTTGATAATGCTCTTGTAGCCAAATTCAACGCATAAATCATTCATCGTTTAAGGTCTCCTTCAGTTTGGTCAGTGCGATTTTTGTTTCGGCAGTGGTTTCGCCTAAAAGCGACGCGATTTCCTGAACAATACGCATTTGTTTTTCAACAACCTTGTCGGTAATCTCAACCGCTGCCTTGCTTTGTGTTTCTTTCTTCATGCGGGCTTCTTCGTCCCCGGTAATGTCTTTCATCATAATCATGATGATGTGGTACTCTTTGTCGCAAATAATGGTTTCTTCAATGTATTTTTGATATTCCGCCAGATATTTGCGGTTGTCATACACATTTTTGCCGTCGTTAAACGCTAAAATGTAGTCTACGGGGTCCAAAACCCGAACAACAGGACTGCCGATGATTTCGGTTGAGTTGGGAAGATTTAATATAGCTCTTGCAGCTTTGTTCATTAGCTGCACATTGAGTTGTTCATCCAATACAATAATTCCGTTCGGCGTGTTTTTAATAATGGTATCCGAAAAGCTTTCGGCTTTTTCCTTTAAATAGGGCAGGCACATGGAAAGGTCTGCCTTGCCGTTTAACACAGCAACCGCTTTTTCAC
>CAKSHV010000108.1 GCA_934457515.1 uncultured Clostridia bacterium | reverse complement strand
ATCGAGAAAGAGTTTAAGCACAAAAAGACGGAATACGAGCTTATGGTAAAAGTTCGCCTTTTAAATCTTTTGGTGCTGCTTGTGCGGGATTTCGACGCGGCGGACGAGCAAAAATTCATATCCCCGCGCGGGCAGAACATCAAAAGCATGGAAAAGGCGATGAACTACATCGATTCCCACCTGTGCGACAATTTCACATTAGAGGAAATCGCCCGCATCGCCGCTATGAGCAAGGCTTACTTTTCAACCGCTTTCAAGCGGTTAAACGGTATTTCGCTTTGGGATTACATTACTATAAAACGCATTGACAAGGCAATAGATTTATTGTCAGAAACCGACAAAACCATTTTAGAAATCGCACTGCTTTGCGGCTATAACAACACAGCCAATTTTAACCGTGCCTTTCGAAAAATCACGCAGAAAACCCCGCGTGACTACCGAAATGCAGAGGCATGAAAGGAAGAGAATATATGGATTTTTCAAAACATTTAGCCCCCGTTACCGAAGAAAACTGCTTTAAAGAGCGCGGCTACTACGTGTGGTGCGGCTCTCTTGCCAAGCAGAGCGATACATACTATCTTTTTTATTCCCGCTGGCCGAGAAAATCAGGCATGAGCAGCTGGGTTACGCAGTCTGAAATCTGCATTGCAAGCAGCAAAAGCCCGACAGGGCCGTTCAAACACGAAAAAGTGCTTTTCACCAAACAGGATACCGATTCGTGGGACAGAGACTGCTTTCATAACCCCTGCGTTATCGAACACGAGGGCGAATATTACCTATATTATATGGGAAACTACGGAAAGGGCGACTTCTGGAGACACCGCAACCACCAGCGAATCGGCGTTGCATGGACCACAAACGGCGACATCTTAGGCGCATGGCAGCGTGCCGAAAAGCCTGTGCTTGACGTATCGGAGGCAGGATTTGACAATTTAATGACCTCCAACCCCACCGTCTGCAAAACGCCGGACAACAAGTTTATTATGATGTACAAGGGCGTAAGCGACGACGGAAAAATGCCCGCGGGCGGCGCGGTTGTGTGCGGCACAGCCATTGCAGACAGCCCGAAAGGGCCCTTTAAAAAAACAGGCACGCCCCTTTTCATCAATCCCGAAACCAACTGGTCGGTGGAAGACCCGTGCATTTTCTATTATGAAGATAAATTCTATTGTTTGGTTAAGGACTTTCAGGGGTATTTCACCAAAACGGGCGAATCGTCCACGGCGCTTTTTGCGTCCGAAAACGGACTTACGGACTATAAGGCAGACGAAGAGCACCCCCTTGCTTTCCCGCGCGAGATAAAATGGGCAGACGGAAAAGTGCAAAAGGTATCGAACTTAGAGCGCCCGCAGGTGTATTTTGAAAATGGCAAACCGCGCGTTTTGTGCTGCGCGGTTGCAGCCGACGAGGAGTGGAACGACACCTTTAATCTGCAAATTTCCCTTGATTTTTAATGCATTTTTTGATACAATAGACTATTAGAAAGATTTATTTACACAAACACAAATTTTCGGAGGAAATCAATGGCAAACGGACAGGAAAACATTCGCAATTTCTGCATTATTGCACATATAGACCACGGCAAATCCACGCTGGCGGACCGCCTTTTGGAGGAAACAGGCGTGCTGACCGCCCGCGAAATGGAAGAACAGATTTTAGACAACATGGATTTAGAGCGCGAGCGCGGCATAACCATCAAAGCGCGTGCCGTGCGCCTGGTGTATAAAGCAGACGACGGCAAAGAGTATCTTTTAAATCTAATCGACACACCCGGACACGTGGATTTCGGCTATGAAGTGTCCCGCAGCCTTGCTGCATGCGAGGGCGCCATTTTGGTGGTCGACGCCGCCCAGGGCATTGAGGCGCAAACCCTTGCCAATACCTATATGGCAGTAGAGCACGATTTGGAAATTGTGCCGGTGATTAACAAAATCGACCTGCCGTCCGCCCGCCCCGACTATGTAAAGCACGAAATTGAAGACGTTATCGGCATCGAGGCGGAAAACGCACCTTTAATTTCCGCAAAGCAAGGCATCGGTATTCACGATGTATTAGAAGAAATCGTGCACAAAATCCCCGCTCCCGCGGGCGATACACAAAATCCGCTGCAGGCACTGATTTTCGACTCGTATTACGACTCATACAAAGGCGTTATCGTCTATGTCCGCATAAAAGAAGGATATGTAAAACCCGGCATGAAAATTCGGTTCATGGCAACCGGAAAAGAGTTTGAAGTGGTGGAAACCGGCTATATGAAGCCCTCGGGTCTTGTTCCCGCAAACGCTTTAAACTGCGGCGAGGTGGGCTATATTGCAGCCAGCATTAAAAATGTGACCGACACCCGCGTGGGCGACACGGTGACAAACGCTGCGCACCCTGCCGAAAAGCCGCTCCCGGGCTATCGAAAGGTAAATCCCATGGTGTTTTGCGGTATCTACCCCGCGGACGGCGCCAAGTACGGCGACCTTCGCGACGCACTTGAAAAACTGCAGTTAAACGACGCGTCCCTCGTGTTCGAGGCGGAAACCTCCAAAGCGCTCGGCTTTGGCTTCCGCTGCGGATTTTTGGGCCTTTTGCACATGGAAATCATTCAGGAACGGTTAGAACGCGAATTTAATTTGGATTTGGTTACGACCGCGCCCAGCGTTATTTATAAAATCACCAAAACCAACGGCGAAAAAATGGATTTGGACAACCCGACCAACATGCCCGAACCCACCGAAATCGACTATATGGAAGAGCCGATGGTAACCGCCTCCATCATGCTGCCCGCCGAATACATGGGAAACATTATGGAGCTTTGCCAGGAACGCCGCGGCAAATATATAAACACCGAGTATATCGAATCGGACCGCGTAACGCTGACCTATGAAATGCCTTTAAACGAAATCATATACGACTTTTTTGACGCTTTAAAATCCCGCACAAAAGGCTATGCATCGTTTGACTACGAGTGGAAAGGCTATGAAAAATCGAACCTTGTGAAATTGGATATTTTGTTAAACGGCGACATGGTAGACGCCCTTTCATTTATCATTCACGCCGACAAGGCATATGCCCGCGCGCGCAAAATTGCGGAAAAGCTGAAAGAAGAGATTCCGCGCCAGCTGTTTGAAATTCCGATTCAGGCGGCAATCGGCAACAAAATTATCGCCCGCGAAACCGTAAAAGCCATGCGCAAAGACGTTTTGGCGAAATGCTACGGCGGCGACATCACCCGAAAGAAAAAGCTCCTAGAAAAACAGAAAGAGGGCAAAAAGAGAATGCGCCAGGTCGGCTCTGTAGAGGTGCCGCAGGAGGCATTCATGGCAGTTTTAAAATTAGACTGATATTTTTTATGCAGGGCGCACTTTAAAGGAAAGGAGAACGGATAAACCATGCTGTATGACACCGGGCTTTATATCCACATTCCCTTTTGCCTTCAAAAGTGCGCCTATTGCGATTTTTTGTCGCATCCCGCCTGTGAGGAAGAAAAAGAGGCGTACACAAATGCGCTGCTTTGCGAGTTAGAGGGGTTAAAATACATTTCTTCCGACCGTTATTTATCCACAATTTACATAGGCGGCGGCACACCCGCGTGCCTTGGCGAAAAGAATTTAAATAAAATCTTATCCGCCCTGCCCCGCCTGTTTTGCATAGACGAAAATGCAGAATTTACGGTGGAATTAAACCCCGAAACGGTAACACCGCCTCTTCTTAAAATGCTGAAAAACAACGGTGTCAACCGCTTAAGCCTCGGCGTGCAGTCCTTTGACGATGAAATTTTAAAAAAAATCGGGCGCGTGCACAACACGGTGCGCGTTTTGGAAAGCTATGCCGCCATGCGTATAGCGGGCTTTGAAAATATAAATTACGATTTGATTTTTGCCCTCCCTGACCAAACGGAAGAAAATTTTCTCACTTCGGTAACAAACCTTTTAAAGCTATCGCCTGCGCATCTTTCGCTTTACGGCTTGCAGTTAGAGCACGGCACACCGCTGTATGAAAACCGCAAAAAATACACCTTTGCGGACGAAGACACCGAGCGGAGTATGTATTACAAAGCCCGCGCGCTATTAAAAGAGCACGGCATTTACCAGTATGAAATTTCCAATTTTGCAAAACCGGGTTTTGAATCCCGCCACAACACCCGCTACTGGGACGCAAAGGAATACATCGGCGCGGGAGCGGGCGCAGCGTCTTATTTTCATAACGTGCGCTATCAAAACCCGTCCGATACGGAAAAATACATCCGTTTTGCAACGCATTTTAAGCCGCTGTACAAAGAAAGCACACCGCTTACCACCGAAGAGCAAATGAGCGAATTTGCCTTTTTGGGACTTCGGAAAACATGCGGCATATCCCTTTTGCAGTTTAAAGAAAAATTCGGAAAAGAATTTTCGGAAGTGTTTCAAAGTGCCGTTTCAAAGCACAAAAACAACGGCCTGCTTTGTGAAAAAAACGGGCGTCTTTTCCTAAGTGAAAAGGGCATGGATTTGGCAAATTATGTGATGGAGGATTTTGTGTAACGGTATGACAGACACGAAAAAAACATTAAAAACCGCATTTTTCAAAAGCCTGCCCATCATGGCAGGTTATATTGTGCTCGGCACCGGGTTCGGCATTCTGCTCACCTCCAAGGGCTACGCCCGGTGGTGGGCACTTTTAATGAGCCTTACGATTTACGCAGGCTCTATGCAATATGTCGCAATCGACCTTTTAACGGCGGGCGCGTCCCTTATCTCAACCGCGCTGATGACCTTAATGGTTAACGCACGCCACTTGTTTTACGGCGTGTCCATGCTTTCGCGCTACCGCGACACCGGCAAAGCAAAGCCATACTTAATCTTTGCGCTGACCGATGAAACCTATTCCCTCGTCTGCTCGGACGAGCTGATTCCAAGCGGCGTTGACAAAAAGCGATACTTTCTCTTTGTATCGCTTTTAAACCAGTTTTACTGGGTTTTGGGCAGCGTTATCGGTGGTCTTTTGGGCAGCTTTTTAACCTTTAACACCAATGGCATCGACTTTGCCATGACCGCACTGTTTGTGGTAATTTTCACCGAGCAGTGGGAGAAAAACAAAAATCATATTCCGGCGCTTATCGGCGTTATATCATCCGTTTTGTGTCTGATTCTGTTCGGCGCACAGCGGTTTTTAATCCCCGCCATGCTGCTGATTTCGGCACTGCTTTTGCTTTTAAGAAAGCCGATTGAACGAAGAAGCCAAGGAGAGGGGGCGCAAAAATGAACCACAGTTTGTTTATCGTGCTCACCGCCGCACTGGTCACCATTCTTTTGCGCTTTATTCCGTTTATCGCGTTTCAAAACCGCGCACTGCCCCCTGTTGTTTTGTATTTGGGCAAGGTTCTGCCCTTTGCGATTATGGGCATGCTTGTGGTGTATTGCCTAAAGGGCGCCTCTTTTTCATCGCCGTCTTTCGGAATTCCGGAAATTGTTTCGGTTTTTCTGACCGTTCTTTTGCACAAATGGCGGCACAACACGCTCCTCAGCATCTTAGGCGGTACAATCTGCTATGTTATTTTCGTCCAATTCATCTTCGCATAAATAAAAAGGGACTGCAAATATGCAGTCCCTTTTGCGTGTCGACTCGGTCGACACTTTCAAAGAGAAAACTCGTTACACTCGCATTCTCTTTGATTCAAGGGCTTACGTTCGCACGGCGCTCACCGCGCCAGCCCTTGCAA
>CAKSHV010000107.1 GCA_934457515.1 uncultured Clostridia bacterium | reverse complement strand
TATTGTTAAGGGTACTGTTATTCGCATTACCCCGACAGAAGTATATGTAAATTTAGACGCTAAGTCTGACGGTGTAATTCCGGCAAGCGAAGTTACATGCGATCCGACCGTGGATATAAATTCCGTTTTAAAAGTTGGTCAGGAAATCGAGGCTTTCGTTGTTCGCGTGAACGACGCAGACGGTTATGTTACCCTTTCCATGAAGAAACTCGAAACAATGGCAGGCCAGAAACAGCTGGAAGAAGCATATGAGAACGGCACACCGATCACTTCTAAAATTGTTGAAGTGGTTAAGGGCGGCGTTGTTGCTTATGCATTCGGCTCTAAAGTATTTATCCCTGCTTCGCAGGCTGCTGAAAGATACACCGAGGATTTGGAATCTTTGGTTGGCAAAGAAGTTACATTTAAAATTATCAATTATGACAGAAGAAGACGCAAGATTGTAGGTTCCGTTAAGGCAATCGCTGCTGCCGAGAGAAAAGAAAAGGCAGAAAAATTCTGGGCAACCGCTGAAGTTGGCCAGAAGATTACGGGCGTTGTTAAATCCGTTACCAATTTCGGTGCATTTGTTGATGTCGGCGGTGTTGACGGTTTGGTTCACGTAACCGAGCTTTCCTGGCTGCACATTAAAAATCCCGCAGAGGTTGTTAAACCGGGCGATATGATGGACGTTGTTATCCTTGGTTTGGACAAAGAAAACAACAAGGTATCTTTGGGTCATAAATCTTTGGAAGAAAACCCCTGGACAAAAGTTCAGTCCATGATTAAAGAGGGCGACGTTATTAAGTGCAAAATCGTTCGTTTGGTTCCGTTCGGCGCATTTGCTGAAATCATCCCCGGCGTTGACGGCTTGATTCACATTTCGCAGATTGCAAACAAACACATTGCAAAACCCGAGGACGTTCTTTCGGTTGGTCAGGAAGTTGAAGCAAAAGTTGTTGAGGCAAACTGGGAAGCACAGAAGATTGGTCTTAGCATTCGTGCATTAGAGCAGCCCGCAGCTGAAGAGCCTGCTGAAGAAGCTGCAACAGAAGAATAAGATTTTTAAGATACTACATAATGGGGTGAGTGTATGCTCACTCCTTTTGTAGTAAATGGTTCAAAAAGAAAAGTACGGGATTTTTTAAAAAACTGACTTTGAAAACAAGGCTTGCCCGCATATCGGGCGGATTTATATACAAAATTTTTGCACTTTGTGTGCAGGAAACGGAAAGGCGGAGAATAAATATGAGCATTATCAGAGATAAGTCGCTTGCTAAGGACGGTATGCTTAAAATAGAGTGGGTTAAGAAAAATATGCCTCTTTTAAACGCAATTGAGGCGGATTTTGCGAAAAATAAGTATTTTGACGGACTGAAAATCACCATGTGTATTCACGTGGAGGCAAAAACGGCGTATTTGGCACAGGTTTTAAAGGCGGGCGGTGCAAAGGTTGCGCTTACCGGCTGTAACCCGCTGTCTACGCAGGATGATGTGGCGGCAGCACTGGCAGAAACAGGCATTGAGGTATATACATGGCATGGCGCGACCGAGCAGGAATATTTTGAGCATTTGAAAAAGGCACTTGAATTTTCGCCCGATATGTTTATAGACGACGGCGGCGACATTACGCAGATTTTGCACGACGAATACAAATCCATGCCCGTTTGGGGCGGCAGTGAGGAAACAACAACAGGCGTTCACCGCCTGCGTGCGCGCGAAAAAGCGGGCGCTTTACGCTTCCCCGTGGTTTCGGCAAACGACGCAAACTGCAAGTATCTTTTTGATAACCGATACGGAACCGGTCAGTCGGTTTGGAATGCCATTAACAAAACAACCAATTTAATCGTTGCGGGCAAATATGTGGTTATCGCGGGTTACGGTTGGTGCGGCAAGGGCTGTGCTATGCGTGCGAAGGGTCTTGGTGCAAAGGTGATTATCTGCGAAGTGAATCCTGTTCGCGCCATGGAAGCCGTTATGGACGGTTTTCAGGTAATGACCATGGACGACGCGGCAAGCCTTGGTGATGTATTTATCACCGTTACCGGCTGCGAGCACGTTATTTTCGGCAGACATTTTGACAAAATGAAAAGCGGTGCCATTTTGTGTAACGCCGGTCATTTTGATGTGGAAATCTGCATTCCCGAGCTTGCGGAGAAAGCAACCGAAATTAAAGAGGTTCGCCAAAATATCATGGGCTACAAAATGCCGGACGGCAGATGGATTAACATTTTGGCGGAGGGCCGCCTTGTAAATCTTGCGGCGGGTGACGGACACCCCGCGGAGATTATGGATATGAGCTTTGCCATTCAGTCCCTTTCCATGAAATACATGCTGGAAAACCATGATAAAATGGAAAACCGCGTGTATGTTGTGCCGAAAGAGGTTGACGATTATGTGGCAAGATTAAAATTAAGCACAATGGGACTTTCCATTGACGAATTGACAGAAAAACAGAAGGCTTACTTAGACAGCTACGCAGAGTAAGCAAGGAGGCATTATGGACTTTAAAACATTATCTGTTCTGCCGCTTCGGGGCGTTGTTCTGTTCCCGCACGTGCTTGCACATTTCGATGTGGGGCGGGACGGTTCGATAGAGGCGATTAACCGCGCGGTTAAGGCAGACAACATGATTTTTGTGACCGCGCAAAAAAACGCCATGGACGAAGTTGCGGACACGGAAAATATATATGAAATCGGCACGGTTGCCATAATTCGGCAGGTGATTAAGGTTGCCGAGCGCGGTTACCGCGTGATTTTAGAGGGGTTATATCGCGCACAGGCGGTTGAGTTTGTGCATGAAAAGGACTATATTTCGTGTGAATGTGCGAAAATTTTTGAGTTTTCGGCGGACATGTCACAAATTGAAAATTTGGCAAAGTTTCGCTTGATTCGAAACGGATTTGCGGATTATTTTGACCGCGTTAAAAAAATCGCGGTGGAACCTTACGCAGACATCAGCACTTGCGAGGAGCCGGACGTTTTGACCGACCTGGTTGCAGGTCAGCTTGTGATTGACATTCCCGAGCGGGAGGAGCTGCTTGGCGAGGCTTCGGTTGAAAAGCGCATGGATCGGTTGATTCAGATACTGGACCGCGAAAAACAGGTGCTTGAAATGGATATGGATATATCCGAAAAAGTGCACCGCGAGCTGGACTTGCGCCAAAGAGAGTATTTCTTAAATGAAAAAATCCGCGCGATTCGCGAAGAATTGGGCGAACCGCAGGATGTGGACGAGGAATTAGAACAGTTTGCCCTTGCAATTGAGAAAATCGGACTGCCGCAGGAGCAGGAAGACAAATTGATGAAAGAGGTTGACAAGCTGGCACGGTTTACGCCGCAGTCGCCTGAGGCGGGGGTTATTCATTCGTATTTAACCACTGTTTTGGATTTGCCGTGGAACATAAAAACCGAAGAAACGGTGGATATTCAGAAAGCAGAAGAGATTTTAGAGCGCGACCATTACGGCTTAAAAGATGTGAAAGAGCGCATTTTGGAATTCTTTGCGGTAAAGAAGCTGGGCGGCGACCCGAAAGGGTCTATTTTGTGCCTTGCGGGACCGCCGGGCGTCGGCAAAACCTCGATTGTTAAATCCATTGCCGAAGCGCTGAACCGCAAATACGTGCGCGTGTCTTTGGGCGGCATACGCGACGAGGCGGAAATCCGCGGACACAGAAGAACATATATCGGCTCTATGCCGGGGCGGATTATGGCGGCTGTCAGCCAGGCGAAAAGCTCGAATCCTTTAATTCTGCTTGACGAAATTGACAAGCTTTCAAGCGATTACAAGGGTGACCCGTCTTCTGCGCTTTTAGAGGTTCTGGATAGGGAGCAGAATTTTGAATTTACCGACCATTATATTGACATTCCGTTTGATTTGTCGGACGTTTTGTTCATTACGACTGCAAACGACATCGGCTCTATTCCCGCGCCCCTGCGTGACAGAATGGAGATTATTGAAATTGCGGGCTATACGTATGAGGAAAAGCAGCAGATTGCCGTTCGGCACATCATTCCGAAGCAGCTTAAGATTTATAACTTAAAAAATGTGACCATAACGGACGAGGCGGTTTTAAAAATCATTTTGGAATACACCCGCGAGGCGGGCGTTCGTTCGCTTGAGCGCGTTATCGAAAAACTGTGCCGAAAGTCTGCACGGCTTTTGGTAGAGGGCAGAAAATCGGTTAAAATCACGCCGAACACACTGCAAAAATATCTCGGTATTCCGAAATACACCAACGAAATTTCAGATAAAAAAGACCAAATCGGCGTTGTGACAGGGCTTGCGTGGACGCAGGTCGGC
Organism: uncultured Clostridia bacterium; assembly: GCA_934457515.1. Taxonomy (GTDB): domain Bacteria; phylum Bacillota; class Clostridia; order RGIG6154; family RGIG6154; genus RGIG6154. Next base: position 1,422 of record CAKSHV010000107.1, on the reverse strand, counting down.
GGCGAAACCTTAAGCGTTGAAGTGAACGTTATGGAGGGCAGCGGCAAGTTAGAGCTTACCGGTTCGCTCGGCGATGTAATGCAGGAATCCGCAAAGGCGGCGTATTCTTACGTGCGTGCCAATGCGGAAAAACTTGGCATTTCGCCCGACTTTTACAAAAAAACCGACATTCATATTCACGTGCCCGAGGGCGCTGTGCCGAAAGACGGACCGTCGGCAGGCGTTACCATTACGACGGCACTGGTTTCGGCACTTTCGGGGCGGCGCGTTAAGCACGATGTTGCCATGACGGGCGAAATAACGCTCCGCGGCAGAATTTTGCCCATCGGCGGACTGAAAGAAAAGACATTGGCTGCGTTGCAGTACGGCGCAAAAACCGTTATTATTCCGGGGCAAAATAAGAAAGATTTAGAGGAAGTGCCGACAATTGTTAAAAACAACATTCATTTTGTTTTGGCAGATTCGGCAGACACGGTTTTGTCGCATGCACTTTCAGACAAGGCAGATGCTGAGCACAAAAAGCGCATCCGCCGCATGGTAGAGCGCAAAACGGGCGCGCAGCAGGCGCCTTCGCAGCAGGCATAATTAAAAAAACACAAAACGGGTGTGGGGGAGCGGCATGAAATTGCGTGCGGCAGCTTAATATCTGTTTTGCACAAAATATAAGTTTATCTGCCGCGTAAAAAGCGGCGGGACGGAGAAAAACATGAACATTCATAACGTGAAATTTGAGGTTTCCGCCGTGACGGAGGCGCAGTATCCGAAAGGAAATCTGCCCGAGATTGCCATGGTCGGCAGGTCGAACGTCGGGAAATCCTCGTTAATCAACAAAACCCTAAACCGCAAAAATTTTGCGCGTGTCAGTTCAAAACCGGGCAAAACCGCAACCATCAATTTCTATAATTTGGACAGCGGCTTGTATTTGGTTGACCTTCCGGGCTATGGCTATGCAAAGGTTTCCAAGCAGGAGAAACAGCGGTGGGGCGAGATGATTCAGCATTATTTGGACACGCGTGAGAATCTGAAGAAGATTTTTCTTCTGGTGGACGCGCGCCACGCGCCGAGCGAGGACGATTTGATGATGCTGGAATGGATTCGCTATTACGGGCATGATTTTTCGGTGATTGCAACCAAGGCGGACAAGGTAAAACCCTCACAGCGCAAGGCGGCAATTGAAACAATTTGCGCCTCTCTTGATATAAAAGAGGACGAACTGATTGTTTTTTCCGCCGAAACAGGCGAGGGAAAAAAAAAAGTTTTGTCGATTCTGGATAAAATATTTAAATAACTATTGTGAATTGACTAAAAATATGATATACTGTTTTAAGTTGGGAAATTAGGATAAAAAAGAGAGAAAATATTGAAATGAAAACACAAACTGCGTTATTTTAAGTATTATAAATAATGAAAGGTGTGTAGAGT
>CAKSHV010000106.1 GCA_934457515.1 uncultured Clostridia bacterium | reverse complement strand
TGCAACCACCGCGTCCAGCCGCCCCACATAGCTTGAGCGCAAAGTGTAAAGCCGCGCAATCAGCGTGCCCACATTGCCGTTTGCCTCATATGACGTGCCGCCTGAGCCTTTGCCCTCTTCTTTCTTTATTTCTTCTTGCCGCTCGGCTATAATCTTGATAACCTCTTTCTCGGTCATTTCGCCTTTTTCTATTTTTTGAATTTCTTCTTCCGAAAAAATGTTTGTACCCGCCTGCACAAGTTGGCTTGAAATTTCGCTGAACAGCTTGTCATTTTCCTGCTGCAGCTGCTTCTGCTGCGTTTCATCCATCGTCATCGCAACGCGAACCGCCGCAATGTTGTTGCGCTGGCTGTAAAACAGCCAAACAAGCACACCGATAATAATAAGCAGCACGAAAAACACAATTCCGCGCCGCCGCGCCTTTTTACTCAGTTGCATGATTTACTCCAATCTGCCGCATGCCGCGGCGCCGTCAAAACTTACCTGTCTGCATTCAGTATACCACACCGCGCAAATTAAATCAACTTTTTAGCGCTGTATTTCCGAGATCTGAAAACAAATCAGACTTGTACAAGCCGCTGTCTAACATCTTCTTAAAGCTGTTTTTCACGGCAGCAACATCTTCTTTATAGGTCATGCCGTACCATGTGTCGTTTGATTTCAGCACTTTTACGTTGATTTTGCCCTGCTCCAAAAGCGATCCGACGAACGACGGAATTAAGAACTCCGCCTTAAGCGGGTCGCTTGGCACCTCTTCTTCAAAAAATGTCTTAAATCCGCTTTCAAGCACTTCTAAAAAGTCGGGCGTCAGCCCCCACATGTTCATCGAAACCAGTGAATCGGTATTAACGGATATGCCGTCCGCCTCTGCCCCGCGTGCCGTGCGGATAATGTTCTTCGTCTCCACAACTTCTGTCAAATTTTTATCTGCGTCCATCTTGCAAATGCCGCGGGTTACGCCGCCGTTGTCAGACAGGGTGTGTTCTAAAACAAACCCAGCCATGCAGGATTTTCCGCCGCTTATCAAATGCTCGCGAAGCGCCTTGAAGCCCTCTTTGCCGTAATAATCGTCCGCATTGATAACAACAAACGGATTTTTAAGCACGCCTTTTGCGGCAAGCACCGCCTGACCCGTGCCCCACGGCTTTGTCCTGCCGTCCGGCAGCGCACCGGGAATGTCATTTATATCCTGAAACGCGTAATCAACCGTCACGCCGCACGAAGAACAGACCTTCTCCATCCGGTCGCCGATTGCCGCCCTAAACGCGCTTTCAATGTCTTTACGAATGATAAAAACCACATGCTCAAATCCCGCTTCAATTGCATCATGCACGGAATAATCCATAATAATATGGTTAAAATCATCCACCGGCTCCAGTTGCTTAATCCCGCCGCCAAACCGCGACCCAATCCCCGCCGCCATAATTACCAATGTTGTTTTCATTTTACTTTTTCCTCCATTCAATTAGGCGCACCTAATGCACAAAAGATAATATTTTCTTACCCGCAAAAGGACACTCATTTTTAATCAACCGAAAAACACGAATGACCAAAACTTCCGTAGCAAAAACAATCACCACAACAAGCAAAGCCGACCAAATATTTTTTTTGCAGATTTTCAACAGAAACACATATACCGATTTTACAGCATGTCCACTCAATACATTTCAAAACAACCCTCTTTATCGGTTCATGCGTGGCAAGTATGATAACTGTATTTCTTCCGTACCATTCTGTCAATCTGTTGCCTTTTATTACTTCCTTGCATAAGCACATTAAAAAAGCTGTTCCGGACAGACCGCCCAGAATGTATAAGGGAATGAACCCGAAAACGTTGCTCCACATGGAAACTTCAGCATTTATTTGGCTTACAGCAACAGAGTTCAAAGCGGCTAGGATAAGTATGGTATTGTGCTTTCTCAAAAGCCTTTCCTTAAATAACGAGCATACACATCCCGCCAAGTACCACATCATACCGTCTGCAATGCGTGTAAACCACGCAGAAAACGCGTTATTCGAGGAGAAATGAAATACGTCACACACATATAAAACAGCGCAGGATATAATAAACAACACAACGTATGAAACGGCTGCATTTCTGAATTTACGAGACAGTAAAAATACAATCAACTCATCTGCATACAGTACAATTAAAAACCATATAGGACCCAAATCCAAAGCGCGGAAATGTGATTCTATATATAACCAATATACAAACAAAAGCAATCTGAATAATACATACGGTATCAACAGCGATATTGTCCTTTTCTTCAAAAAATCCATAAAATTGCAAGACAAACCTCTTCTTCCTGCCCACAACATCCCTGACAGCATAAAAAACATAGGCATATGAAATGAATATATCCAGCGCTGCAATGAATTTCCCATCCCGATATGCCCCAGAACAACAAGAAAGATTCCGATTCCTTTTAAGACGTCAATCCAATGCAGTCGCCCTATCTGCGCATTGCTCATCACGCATCCCCCTCATCACTCCGTTTTTACAAATTTCATCACCAAGTTATGTATCATTGTTTCCTTTACTATAAACAGAACAGTGCCGTAAACCAAGACGCAAAGGCACCCTCCTGTCATGCTGCGCAAAAGCACATTTTGAATAGAAACTTTTGCGAGGAATAAACTCCCGGCTACGCACATTGTCAGAGTTCCCGCAAGTGCTGCAGCAAACTCTTTTATAACCCATTTAACTCGGATTTGCGGCATTTTTTTAAACAGTTTTATAAACATGGATATTGTCGTCACGGTAGACGCAACAGATGTTGCAACTGCAAGTCCGATATATTCATACTTTCCAATCAGCAAAAAGTTCAGCGAAATATTGCACACAACTGCAATAATTCCGTTTATCATCGGTGTTACCGTATCTTTCATAGCATAAAAGAATTTATTCAACACATCGCGGAAGGAAACGCCTGCAATCCCGACTGCATACGCCTTCAACGCCGCACTCACAAACTGTACCGTATCGCCGTTAAATGCGCCTCTGCCGAACAAAATTTGAATGACTTCATCTGAAAACACAAACAACAGCCCCGAGAGCGGCAAAACAAGAACCGACACAACATTTATATATTTTTCCGAAAACTCACCCTGGGCAGTTCGGTTGTTTTCTGCAAACAGACGCGTCATTTTCGGATATAAAATTGTAGTAAGACTCAAAATAATAACCTGCACAATAATATTTGTGACTTCGCTTGCATAATTTAAGGCAGATACACTCCCTTCAACCAACCGCGAAGCCAGTGTTCTGTCAATAATTGTATTCAGCTGATTCACACCCGTACTGATAAAAACCGGTCCGACAAGAATCAGCATCTTGATAATATGAGGATCTCTCAAATCCAAAATCGGGTTGTGCCTGAATTTGGTTTTGCGTGCAACCAAAATTCGCAAATATAAAAGCTGCGAAAACGATGCCAGCAATATACCTATTGCAAGGCAGTAAACATTATTTATGTAAAATGCACCGACAATAAACAAAATTTGAATCACATTATACGGCACATTCATCAGTGAATTTTGATTAAAGTGTCCCTCTAACTGCAGATATGCATTATACACATAAACTAAAATAATGGCAATGCTTGTCGGCATAATAATTTTGGCAAATGTGTTGCACAAATCAAATGTTTTTCCCGAAAAACCGCCCGCAAAAACATATACAAGTTCTTTTGAGAAAACAATTCCCGCCACCGTCAGGATTATAGCCAGCAGCAAGAAAATATTAAAAACATTGTTTGCAAACCGATCTGCCTTATCTTTTCCGTTCTGCACATTGATTTCGCTGTACAGCGGTATAAATCCGGTTACAACCGCGGTTCCGAATACGGAAAAAATAACTGCAGGAATATTTTGCACCGCAACATAAACATCCGATGTTGCACTCGCCCCGTAATAATTGGCTAAAACCATCTCACGGACAAACCCAAATCCCTTTGCAACAAACGCGGCAATTATCAGCTGTAGTGTTTTAATCAAAATGTTTTTATTTCCGCTTTTTTTCATTTAATTAAATCCTCTATTAGCCGCAAGCTCAGCTTTTTTCTTTAAGTTAAAAATAACTTTTTTTAATGTTATTTTTTTTCTATTCAAAAGAGCAACTTTTAAGTAAAATTTTAATATGTTACACGTTCCGTGTTTATTAATGAATCGAGGTGTAATTCGTTCCTTAGCAATATCTTTAACAACATCAGGATAAATCACATAAACAGCATTGTTCCGATATACTTTTGCCTTAAAAGAAATTGGCCGCGAAAAAAGATGTAAATACATAAACTCCTCTTTCTTGATTTCCCCTCTATCAAGGTAATTTCTTATTATTTTTCCGTTTTCCCATGTAAACACTTGCCGATTATTTTTGTATCCGTCTTTTTCCGGCAAATAAAGCAAATAAAAGCTGGTCGTAAAGCGATCCAAATGCGCAAAATTTGTTTTCGTATACTGCGGAATGCGCAAAGATTTATATAAATCTGTCATAACAACTTCATCAAAAAAACAACCGTCGGGACTTGTAAACACCTCTTTGTAATCTATAATTCTTTCTGAATGATTCCTATAGCGGCTATTCACTTCAGGTGTGTTTCTATATAATGTCGAATGTCCCTGAAATCCGATTTTGTCGTATTGAGCTAAAACGTCTTCCGTTATAAAATTTCTGATGTCCCCCCATATTAAATCCATATCACAATGACCCCAAAAATCATACCCTTTTAATTCATCAGCAAAAATCTCGCCATATGCAGGTTTGAAATCACATAACTTCCATGGACGGCTTATTGTTATTGTAAAATCGTAGCAGCTTTGAATTCTGCTTTTGATATCTTCATAAGAACAATATTTTACTTTTACATTTTGAGGATAATCATAATTTGTTTTATCATCGGTAAAAAGAATCCAGTCTACGGTTTTGTTGGCTGCGCAGGACAACAACCACATTCTAAACCCTGCCGGCAATTTTCCGAAATATGGAATTATATAACATATGGATGTTAATTTACTCATTTGCGAATCCCCTTCTTTGCTGCCAAAATATACCCTAACGGATACCCCAAGGTGACAAACAATTTTCTATATACTCCTTTGACTGATGAAAGTGCTTTAGCAAAACTGTTTCTAACTCGGATATTATCTCTACTGTATCCTATATATGCTTTTAAGAACGCTTTCGGATATTTCCAAAAATAATCCATTGCCTCATTTATATAATATCGCCACAAATAAATCGTTTCTCTAGCTCGGCCTGCGCTTTGCTTTATAACGGAATTTTCTTGATCATGATAATATGCTCGTATATTTTCATCAATATACCGTGTTTTATATTTTCGTGCCATTCTCCACCACACAACAGACTCCGGATAGAACTTCAGCTTTTCCGTTGGCTCCGGAAAAGGTATTTCTTTCATCACATCCGTGCGAACAATATTCCATTTCTCAAAACATAGCCGAAGACCAAAATATGCTTCAAGATCGTTACTGTCAAACATATACTCCGGATATTTCCCAATGGGTGTTCGATCCTCAGCATTATAACATTTTGCAATAACGCCTTTATACAAATGTTTATTTTCATTTGGAATAGAATCCCACGCTTTAATAAATATCTCCAATGCATTTTCAGCAAAAGAATCATCTGAATCAGCAATAAGAAATAATTCGGATATTGTTTCTTTCAGCGCTCTGTTAATCGCTGTATGTT
>CAKSHV010000105.1 GCA_934457515.1 uncultured Clostridia bacterium | reverse complement strand
GGGCTACGCGCCGCGTTTTTAACTCAAAATGATCGGATGGCTCGTTAAAACCGATGTGACCGTTAAAGCCGATGCCCAAAAGCTGCAAATCAATGCCGCCGAGAGCACGGATAAGTTTGTCGTAATTGTCGCATTCGGTCTGCCAGTCGGTGGCAAGTCCGTTCGGCACATAGGTGCGGTATTTATCGATGTTGATATGATCAAAGAAATTGTGATTCATAAAATAACGGTAGCTTTGTTCGTGCTCCGGAGCAAGACCGCAGTATTCGTCTAAATTGACGGAGCTGACATCCTTGAAATCCAAGTCGCCCTTTTTGTACCATTCGATAAGCTGGCTGTAAACGCCAAGCGGGGAAGAACCGGTTGCAAGCCCTAAAATCGAATCCGGCTTTTGGATGACTTGGGCGGAAATGATATTGGCGGCACGGCGGCTCATTTTTTCATAAGTAGGTTCACGGTAAATGTACATGATAAAAGCTCCTTTGCGTTTTCAATTTCGGACATGTGCGTTTTGGACGACAAATACCCCAAATTGCCTTATATGGCGCTTGATAAAATCTTCTACAACTACAATTATATAGAAGTTTTACTGGCTTTGCTTGCAATATCAGACTGACATTTTATAATTTTGGTCTTTTTTGACTTGCAATATCTCCGCTTTTGGAGTATAATATACCGGAACGGTAAAGAAACGGTAAACAGGCTGAAATGACCGCGCAGGGAAAGAAGATGAGACGCATGGAATATGTCATGACAAAATTAGAGGACGCCATAACGGTGGACGGAATCTATACCGTGCATTATTTTGAATACGCAAAGGATTTTGCATACTCGGGGGAAGTACATAACTTTTGGGAACTTGTGTATGCAGATAAAAAAAGTCTGTATGTGACTGCCGGAGCCAGTGAGATCCGACTTGCGGTCGGGCAGATGTATTTGCACCGTCCAAACGAATTTCACAACATCCGTTGCGACGGCGCGCATGCGGCCAATTCCGTGATTATCTCGTTTTCTAGCGCCAGTGATGCACTTATGTCGATTGCCGGCATGATCATTGACTGTACGGCGGAAGAGAAAAAGCTGCTTGGCGGCATGATCAAGGAGGCCGGGGAAGTATTTTCTACGCCGCTGGGCATTCCGTATATCCGCATTATGCAAAAATCGGAGCAGGGGTTATTTGGCGGCGAACAGTTGATCAAACTATACTTGGAACAGCTTTTGATCTTGCTTGTACGCGGAAACGGCCGGGAAAACCGGCCAAAAGTCGGTTCGGACGACAAGGTACTGGCGAAGATATGTGATTATTTGGAAGCAAATATCCATCGTCCGCTTTGTTTTTCAGATATTGTGAAGCATTTTAATTTATCGGCGTCGGTTGTCAAACGGATTTTCCGTGAGCAAATGGGGTGCGGCGTTATGGAATGTTTCAATCGAATCCGGGTGGATGCGGCCAAAGAGATGATACGGGAGGAAGATCAGAATTTCACGGAAATAGCGGCGACGCTGTGCTTCGGGTCATCGCAGTATTTTACGACAGTATTTAAACGGGTTTCCGGCATGACGCCGACGGAATACCGTGCCTCGGTGAGGAGCTATTCTTTTCCCGAAAAGTAACAAAAGGGCAGGCTTTTCTTTTTCGGAAAAGCCTGGAAAGAGTGCTTTTCGTTTCACGAAAAGCATATAAGGGATGTTTTTGCATTACTTTTCGTCTCTGCAAAAAGTAAGCTAAAGAGGACGGTTTTGATGTTGCTTTTTGCGGCGTGCCCCAAGCCCCCCAAAAAATCCCCAAGGATGTTTTTAGGTTACTTTTTGCGGCGTGCAAAAAGTAACCAAAAACACGCCGAGGGGCGGCGAAGCGCCGCTGCAAAATAGCCCTCTGGACTCCCAGGGGCGGTTCAAAATTCCGAGCGTAGGAGTTATTTGCTAAAACGCAAACTATGTGCTATCAAGAAATTTTTATGAAAATTTGCAACCTTGTGCCATATAGCTCGGAGTATTTTGAACCGGTGCGAGGGGGTAGCTTTACTGCGCAAGGATTTGCAGGTGTTTATAAAAAGGCGGAGTTTGATTGGGGCGGACAGCAGGTTATATGTTTCAGGGAATGGGGAGAGTTTGGTGGGAGGTTGCTTTCGAGAGAACAGAAAGTTATTTTTGAAAATATGGAAAGCTTGGCAAGAGAATATAAACTCCGGCTTTCTGCACACAGCCAAGCTGTGGTTTCGCTCCGAGTTGTCTATCAGCCCACATCACTTTTGCGTCATGTCAAGCCATAGCTTTGCTCTAAGCTTTTACCACCCACTCCGATTTTCCTTTTCCACTGCAACAAAGATAACGCGCACTCTCCCATTTAATCAACTGCTTGCGGCGTCAAGCCCACAGCGCAACTTCGATTTTCCGCAAAACCGGATTCTGCGTTTGCACTATACTTTCGGCTCGCGCCGGTTCAAAACATGGCCGTGCGTTTTGTGTCACTAATAAATTTTGCAAAAAATCTTAATACGCAGAACCTTTCAAACTTCACCTAAAATTCCACCGCACGGGTTTTGAACCGCTCTCCGGGAGTCCAGAGGGCCGCAACCCTCTGGTGTACTTTTTGGTTACTTTTTCGTACAAGCGAAAAAGTAACAGAAAAACGTCCTTTTGGTTCTTTTTGCTAAAAGCAAAAAGAACGTAAAAACGTCCCTTAGGGAAATTTTCTGAAAAAGGAAAATTTCCCTAAGAGCTTCTTTCCGGGCTTTTCGGGAAAAGTCATACTTCTTCATGAGCCCTTTTCAGTATTTTGAAAAAACAAAACCGCCGTGTTCGGATGTCCGAACACGGCGGTATAAATTTGCTTAGCCCTTTTTAAAGGTCTTGCATTCCGTTTCACTGCTGCAACATGCATTCTCGCCGCCAACATCAATGCGGTCTGCCGTACAGGTGCAGTCACTGTTGTACTTGCATTCCTGCGCTTCACATTCTACTTCACAGTTGTTGCAGGCACATTCGCTCGGTGTGCAGTTGACAAAACCGTGCTCGGTGCGATCCGTGTAGCTGTCGCAGAGAGTTTCGTCACAGGTCTCTGCGTTCTCACCCTCAATGCGAATCGTGTCCAAACGGCAACCGCCGTCGCTGTTAAAACTGCATCCCTTTGCTTCACATCTGATTTTTGCCATTGTTACCATTCCTTTCGGTTTCTATCGATTCCTTTTATATTAAGCCGTGCGACTTCCGTGCGGCACAGGCTCCGAATGGTAGTATGCGTCAAAAATCCGATTTTATGAGCTGTTTTAATTTTTTTGTTCGTTCTATTTGAGCGACGCGTCAAAAATATGAATTACGCGCTCCGAATCCGAAATTTTTTCAAAACGGATCTCATACCGCTCGTCCGGCAAAGCATACGGAATGTTTTCGCACCATTCGCATGCCATAATGCCGTCGCGGTCAAAATAATCGTAAAAACCGGTCGCATATAAGCTGTCTTCGTCCGGTACGCGGTAGAGATCAAAATGGAAAATCTCCGGATTTCCCCGATATTCGTTCACAATTGCATAGGTCGGGCTGGATACACGCGCTCCCTTGCAAAAGACATCGGCAAGCCCTCGGATAAACGCCGTTTTTCCCGAACCAAGGTCGCCGAAAAAGGCTAAAAAATCTCCGGCTTTTAAATGCGGCGCAAAATCGCGGGCTGCTTTTTCGGTCTCTTCTTCGCTTTTTGTACGGAAAACGGCAATTTCTTTCAAGAATATCCCTCTTTGCTTTTATGGATTGATTAAATCTGCGTTTTGCATATATATTCATTTAAAAAGAATAAATATACATGCCTGCTGGACTCATACGTTTACATAATTTTGACGCTTTTTGAGTTGTCAACTCTTTTGTCGAATTCTGTCGAAAAAGGCGGACGCACCCAAATAACGGTTAAAAACGGGACTTTTTCATGGAGTTATAAACATTTTCCACAGAGTTTTCAACAATAAAACGGTGCAAATAATTTTTTGTGTGGAAAACTATGATTTCCGAATATCTGTTTTTTATTCGTAAACCAAGCTGTAAAAACGGCTTGGTTTCGTGTTTTTTCACTTAAAAACGAACATTTTATGCATTCGTGAAAATTCGCCGGGATGTGCTCTGAAAAAAGCATTTTTACACACCTTGCCAATACTTTCTGTCAAGACTGCGAAGCTGAATGGCTTGGGCGATATGCTTTTCGCCGATGATGTCGTTTTCATCCATATCTGCAATGGTTTTGGCAAGCCGCAGAATGCGGTCATAGCCGCGTGCGGACAGTCCCAATCGGTCAAACGCCGCCGCAAGAAGCGTGTCAGCGCGCTCGTCGGTCACACAATATTCACGAATCATGGCTGGCGTCAGCTGGCCGTTGGCATAGATCCCTGTGCCGGCATAGCGTTTTGTCATACGTTCGCGTGCCTTTTCCACACGCCGCCGGATATCCGACGATTTTTCGCGCGGTGTATTATCGCGCAGAGTTTCATAAGTAAGCGACCCGACTTCGATCTGAATGTCGATTCGGTCGAGCATAGGGCCTGATATTTTGGCAAGATATTGACTTCTGGCAAACGGCGTGCAGGTGCATTTGCGGTCAGGACAGCCGAAATAGCCGCATTTGCAGGGATTCATGGCGCACACGAGCATGAATTTGCTCGGAAAGCGCATTCGTCCGTTGACGCGCGCAATGGTAACCGCACCGTCCTCAATCGGCTGGCGGAGCGCGTCGGTGCTGTCTTTTTTGAATTCGGCCAATTCATCCAAAAACAGAACGCCGTTATGTGCCAAAGATATTTCTCCGGGCATAGGTGTTTTGCCGCCGCCGATCAGACTGGCCGTAGACATAGTGTGATGCGGCGAACGGAACGGGCGGCTGACGACAAGCGGTTTGTCTTTCGGCAAAGAGCCGCAGACCGAGTGCACGCGCGTTGTTTCTATGGCTTCGTCGAAACTCATGGGCGGCAAAATGCCGGGAAGCCGTTTGGCAAGCATGCTTTTGCCCGTTCCGGGTGGGCCGATCAACAGTATGTTATGCATGCCGGCCGCCGCAATTTCAAGCGCGCGTTTGGCGTTTTCCTGTCCCTTGACGTCGCAGAAATCCGGAATTCCGTCATATGACGCCGAAAGAAGTCCGCCGGTGTCGAGCGATGTCGGTTCGATCCGGACAAGGCCGGTGAGGTGCGCAATCAATTCGTTGACGTTGTCCACTCCATATACCGTGATTCCGTCCACAACAGCTGCCTCGGCGGCGTTTTCAAGCGGAACATAGATTTCGCGTATACCGGCGGCTTTGGCGGCAAGGCACATGGACAGTACGCCGCACACGCGTCGGATACCGCCCGAAAGGGAAAGCTCACCGATAAAGCATTTGCCGTCGGTGTCTGTGGTGGCAAGAACACTGCTTTTGAGAATAGCAAGCAAGATGGCAAGGTCGAAAGCCGTGCCTTGTTTTAATCGGTCGGCTGGTGCAAGGTTGACGGTGATGGCTGTCATGGGAAATTCAATGCCGGAGGAGCGGATGGCTGCCTTGATACGTTCATATGCTTCACGCACAGCAGCATCCGGAAGTCCTACAAGCGTAAAACCCGGAAAAGAACCGGAAGAAAAGCATTCCACATCCACCATAAAGCCGTCGATTCCGTATACGGCCGCCGATTTTACCGTTACCGTCATGTGCCTTGCACCCCCATTTCCGATTTTTATTTCAATTACTGTTTGGCGGTCTTCAACATAACGTCATGATAGCCGCCCTCGACGATACTGGTCGCCGAAACAAGCGTGATCTTGGCGTTCTTCTGTAAAT
>CAKSHV010000104.1 GCA_934457515.1 uncultured Clostridia bacterium | reverse complement strand
GTGCAGTGTGTGCAGGTATCTGAACGACATTTTGGTAACCAGCGGGCGTCCGTCAATGCCGATACCGCCGATGGATTCGGTAACCCAGGTCGGGTCGCCGGAGAACAGGGCGTTGTATTCGGGCGTTCTTGCGAATTTTACCAGGCGAAGCTTCATAATGAAATGGTCAACCATTTCCTGAATCTGCGATTCGGTAAAGGTGCCGTTTTGTAAATCGCGCTGTGCGTAGATGTCTAAGAATGTTGACGTTCTGCCAAGCGACATTGCCGCTCCGTTCTGCTCTTTAACAGCCGCCAGATAGCCGAAATACAGCCACTGAATGGCTTCCTGCACGTTCTGTGCGGGGCGGCTGATGTCATAGCCGTAAATCTCGCCCAATTTTTTCAGTTCGCCGAGGGCACGAATCTGCTCGGACAGCTCTTCGCGCTCGCGGATAACATCGGAATACATAATAATTCTTGTGGTTGCCTTTTGCTTTTCTTTGTCCGCAATCAGCTTGTCCACACCGTAGAGTGCAACACGGCGGTAGTCGCCGATGATTCTGCCTCTGCCGTATGCGTCGGGCAGACCGGTTATAATGTGGTTCGAGCGGCACGCACGCATTTCGGGCGTGTATGCATCAAAAACGCCTGCGTTGTGTGTTTTGCGGTGAACCGTGAAAAATTCACTGATTTCAGGGTCTACTTTGTAACCGTTTTCCGCGCACGCTTTTTCTGCCATACGGATTCCGCCGTAAGGCTGGAGCGACCGTTTAAAGGGTTTGTCTGTCTGAAAACCAACAATTTTTTCTTTGGATTTGTCTAAATATCCCGGTCCGTGCGAGGTAATGCCCGAAATCACTTTCGTGTCCATGTCCAAAACGCCGCCGGCTTCCATTTCTTTTTTGGAAAGCTCCATAACCTGTGCCCACAAATCCTTTGTGTCTTGTGTAGCTTCCTCTAAAAAGCTTTCATCGCCCTCATAGGGCGTGTAGTTTTTCTGAATGAAGTCACGCACGTTTATCTCTTTTTCCCATATTCCTTTTTTAAAGTCTTTCCATGCCGCTTCCATTTATGTTTCCTCCTTCAATTTTGCCAATCCTTGTGTGCTTTAAGCAACAATTGTGTGCGTGCGGGGAACACAACTACAAATTGTTGTTTCTTATTATAGCACATACTACAGATTGTGTCAAGAGCATGCTCAAAAAGCACATAAAAAATATAAAAATTACAAATTCGGTTAATTTTATTATGTGTAAAAGAATACAATTTATAAGTATATGCATTTATACTTAATATAATAATAAAAAAAAGAGAAATCACTTAAAAGAACGAAGGGATATTTCGCAAAAAAAGACGAATTTTTTCATAAATTGGAATAAAAAATATAAAGGTCAGAAAAAGTTTAATTTTTTTCAAAAAAACACTTGACAAATCAGGAAAAAGGTGTAAAATAATACTTGTTAGCACTCGAGAGTATTGAGTGCTAAAACAAGAAGGAGGAATTGATATGAATATGAAACCTTTAGGTGACAGAGTAGTAATTAAAATGATAGAGGCTGAAGAAACAACTGCGAGCGGCATTGTTCTCCCCGGCTCCGCAAAAGAAAAACCGCAGATGGCGGAAGTTGTTGCGGTTGGCCCCGGCGGCGTGGTTGACGGCAAAGAAGTGAAAATGGAAGTTAAAGTTGGCGACAAGGTTATCACCAGCAAGTATGCCGGCACAGAAGTGAAGTTCGACGGCGTAGAATACACCATTTTAAAGCAGAACGATATTCTGGCAATTGTTGAGTAATTAAGTTTTAAATCGAAAGGTGGTCATTATTATGGCAAAAGATATTTTGTTTGGCGAAGAAGCGAGAAAAGTTCTCGAAAAGGGCGTTAATAAACTTGCTGATACGGTTAAGGTAACACTCGGACCGAAAGGCAGAAACGTTGTTTTGGATAAAAAATTCGGTGCGCCGCTCATTACAAACGACGGTGTAACCATTGCAAAGGAAATTGAATTGGAAGACCCGTTTGAAAACATGGGCGCGCAGCTTGTTAAAGAAGTTTCTACAAAAACAAACGATGTTGCAGGTGACGGTACAACAACCGCAACCCTTTTGGCACAGGCACTGATTCATGAGGGCATTAAAAACGTGGCAGCCGGCGCAAACCCGATGGTTTTGAGAAAGGGTATTTCCAAGGCGGTTGACAAGGTTGTTGAAACCATTCGTGCAAACAGCGAAAAGGTTAAGGGCAAGGAAGATATTGCGCGCGTTGCTGCTGTTTCCGCATCGGATGAAGAGGTAGGTCAGCTGATTGCAGACGCAATGGAAAAGGTTACAAACGACGGTGTTATCACGGTTGAAGAGTCCAAAACGGCTGAAACAAGCGCGGATATCGTTGAAGGTATGCAGTTTGACAGAGGCTACATTTCGCCGTACATGGTAACCGATACCGATAAAATGGAAGCGGTTATCGACGACGCATACATTTTGATTACAGATAAGAAAATTTCCAACATTCAGGAAATTCTGCCCCTTTTGGAACAGATTGTTCAGGCAGGCAAAAAACTGGTTATTATCGCAGAAGACATTGAGGGCGAAGCACTTGCAACTCTGCTTGTAAACAAATTAAGAGGCACATTTACCTGCGTTGCGGTTAAGGCTCCGGGCTTTGGCGACAGAAGAAAAGAAATGCTTGAAGATATTGCGATCTTAACGGGCGGCCGAGTTATTACCGATGATTTGGGTCTTGACTTGAAAGAAACCACGGTTGAGCAGTTAGGTAAAGCAAAACAGGTTAAGATTTCGAAAGAAAACACCATTATTGTTGACGGTGCGGGTGACTCGAATGCCATTGCGGCACGTGTCGGTCAGATTAAAACACAGATTGAAGAAACAACCTCCGATTTCGACCGTGAAAAATTGCAGGAAAGACTTGCAAAGCTTTCGGGCGGTGTTGCGGTTATCCGCGTTGGTGCGGCAACCGAGGTTGAGATGAAAGAAAAGAAGCTGCGTATTGAAGACGCATTGGCTGCAACCAGAGCGGCTGTTGAAGAGGGCATTGTTCCCGGCGGCGGCACAGCACTGATTAATGCAATTCCCGCACTTGACGAGTTGGTTGCAAAAACCGAGGGTGATGAAAAGACAGGCGTTCTGCTTGTTCAGAAAGCACTGGCTGAACCCGTTAAACAGATTGCTGCAAACGCAGGCTTAGAGGGCAGCGTTATCGTTGATAAAATTCTGCACAGCGAAAAAGGCGTTGGCTTTAACGCGCAGACAGAGGTATATCAGAACATGATTGAAGCAGGTATTGTTGACCCGGCCAAGGTTACAAGAAGCGCACTGCAGAATGCGGCAAGTGTTGCGTCGGTTGTTTTGACAACAGAGAGCATTGTTGCAAATCAGCCTGAAAAAGAACTCGCAGCACCGGCAGGCGGTATGCCCGCAGGCGGAATGGGCATGTATTAATAAAACATGCCGGGTAAATTGACACTTTTAAATAGGATACGAACTTCGTTCGTATCCTATTTTGTTTTTGCGATAATTCTATCAAACTTCTGTCGATAAACTATTTTTTGGGCAGTCTGGGGCAATACTTTTTGTTGTCTGCAAATTTTTCCGGTACGCTAAAGCGCCCGCTGCCATATGGCAGCGGGCGCCGTTTTAAATTTCAATTCCTTATTTGTACAAAGGACCGTATTTTGTGCAAGCCTGATAGTCAGCTGCCTGTGCATCCTCTGTTCCGAACGATGCCCAAGCGTGCGGACGGTATACCTTTTCCTCCGGCACATTGTGCATGGTTACAGGAATTCTGAGCATAGAGCACAGCGTGATAATATCCGCGCCGATGTGTCCGCCGATGGTAACACCGTGGTTTGCACCCCAGTTTGCCATAACGCTGTACACATCTTTAAATGCGCCCTTACCGGTTAAAATAGGCGCAAACCAGGTGGTCGGCCAGGTCGGGTCGGTGCGTTTGTCTAACTTTTCATGAACGTCGTCGGGCAGAACGCAGGTGTATCCCTCTGCAATCTGGATAACGGGCCCGACGCCCTCAACCAAATTCACGCGCAGCATGGTAACCGGCATTTCAGCCTGTGTTTTAAAGTGGCTGGAGAAGCCGCCGCCGCGGAAATACTCATAGTCCGCACGGCACCAGTCGGTTGCCTTCAGGCACGCGTTGATATCTTCCTCGGTCATCTTCCACCACTGTTTCTGGGTGTTCACGCCGTTTTCATCTTTTGCAGCGCCTGTGCAGTCCAGTGCGGTTGCGCCGGAGTTAATCAGGTGCATAATGCCGTTTGCCGCTTTGCCGGTCAGTTCTTTGCCGGTCACGCGTTTAACTGCGTCGGGCGACCAGTAGGTGCGCACGTCATGGAAAGCAGGCGCTTTGCCCGAAAGCAGGGTAGCGAACAGCATGGAAATGCCGTTTAATGTATCGTTCTCGGTTGCAAACGGAGTCGGCATTTTTTTGCCGTTCCAGTTAAAAGAGCTTGCCATAATCGCCTCGGTGAAGTCTGCGTTTGGCAGCCAGTCTGTCCAGTTTCTCTGTCCCTGGAAGCCGCCGGCAATGGCGTTTTTGCCAAGAGCCTCTTCATGCCAGCCCAGCTCGTCTAATTTCGGGTTGCCGTATAAAATATCGTTTACGATAATGGTGAATTTTGCGATAAATTCCCAATCCTTGTCCGCATTGATAAACTTGGACTTTTTGATGATTTCGGGGAAGTTTTTGCCCGCGTTTTTGTCAAAGCCTTCGGGGCAATTTGCCTTAATCCATTTCAATGCCTTTTCATACTCGTCTTTATCATAAATTTCAAGGTTGATTCTTCTTAAAATTTCGGTTAAATCCACCCATTCCGCACGGATGCCCAAGTATTTCTGCATGAACGACATGTCGCAGTAAGAGCCTGCAATACCCATTGCAACGCCGCCTAAGTTAACATATGCCTTGTCTTTCATCTGACCGACAGCAATTGCGGATTTTGCCCAGCGAATCATTTTTTCTGCAACATCTTCCGGAACGGTGTTGTCCGAAGCCTCCTGCACATCATGACCGTACATGGAAAATGCGGGCAGACCTCTTTGTGCAAACGCCGCCATAACTGCAGCCAAGTATACCGCACCGGGGCGCTCGGTTCCGTTAAAGCCCCAAACCGCTTTTGTGGTGTTCGGGTCTAAGTCCATGGTTTCGCTGCCGTAGCACCAGCAGGGCGTTACCGCAAGAGTTGCGGTTACGTTCTGCGTTTTAAAATAGTCTGCGCACTTTGCAGCTTCCGCGCCGCCGCCTATGGTGCAGGGCGAGATGACGCATTCTGCGGGTGTGCCGTCCTGATAAAATACGTTTTTTTCAATCAATTCTTTGGCGGCTTTTGCCATAGCCATTGTTTTTTCTTCCAAACTTTCTCTAACGCCGCCCCATCTGCCGTCGATGGTCGGGCGTATGCCGATTTTCGGTTTCATACATATTCCTCCTTTTTGTTTTATACTGTAATTATATCATTGACAATCATAAAAAACTTGTGTTATACTATGAAAAAGTATAAGTATATTACGATTGGAGTCATGAAATTGAATTTATCGTCCATACACGAAAATATGCAGCGTGGAACGCCCGATTTTCCGATTGAGCTGTATTCCGTAAGCCATGACAATCCGCGGTATTTCATGCAAATGCACTGGCACAAGGATTTTGAAATGATCCGCGTTTCGGAGGGGCAGTTTTATTTAACGCTTAACGGCAGGCGGTTTGTTTTGGAAAAGGGTCAGAGCGCTGTTATTCCGGGCGGAATTGTGCACGGCGGCGAGCCGAAAAAGTGCAGATATGAGTGTCTTGTTTTTTCGGCGGGCATTTTGTATGCGGTGCAGAAG
>CAKSHV010000103.1 GCA_934457515.1 uncultured Clostridia bacterium | reverse complement strand
TCTGCGACTGTCTGGTTCCCGGGTAAGTCGCATAGTCGCGCGTGCGCACATAAACGGTATACGTTCCGTCTGCCGGAACGTCAATGTTCACGCCCGCGGGCTTTAACAACTCCTTCGCCTTGTCCGAACGGCCGATTAACATGCTCTCAAACGGTTTCGACCCGTCATCCTGCTGATATGTCCACGAACCTAAATTTTCTTTAAAATCTTCGGGCGTAATGCAAATGGTCGTGCCGTCTGCGGCAAAAACGGGACTTACGCAAAACGTGCCCAAAAGCATAAGCAAAACAAGTCCCAACGCCGTTATTTTTTTCATATATTCCATCTCCTTTCAACCGTTTTTTCTGTTTATTTCAATTTTGAAAGCTTTTCATTTCGGATATTGTCAAAATGGCGCGCACGGATTCTGCCCATTGCCTCGCCCATCACCTGCCATGTCAGTTCCGCATTGTCCGCTTTATAGGTATTCGACTCCGCACCGCGGAAGCTCCAGTCCAAAATGGTGCGCGCACCCGCGTCATATGCCGCATCGGTCGCAAGTATCAGTTCGTCCTCCTTGCCCGCGGGAATGTCAAATCCCTGCACCCAGGTGTGGCTGTCCTTTCCAAGCGATTTAGCCAAATCCACTTGTTTTTTCGTGTTGGTGTACACATATTCATACGGATCCCGTTTGCCGTCTTTCGGATCCCAATAGGGGTCAATGCCAAAATTATGTAAATCGGGCGTGTGAATAATGCCCTGCGTGCTGTCAAGCGTGTGCACCATAACAACCGCAATGTTCTCCATGCCAAGGCTTGCCGCATAATGCGTTACCTTGTTGAAATACTGCTGCATGCTCCACGCGCGGAATTCTTTCATTTCATCGGTCATGCCGTCAAGGGGCAGCGGCTTGTGATATTTTTCGTAAAATAATTTCTGGCACACCTCGCAGCAGCAGCCATACCGATTCTGGTCCATTTCGGGCAAATGCGGCGGAATATGCGGTTCGTCCCACATAATTTTCTCGCCGCCAAACTCTTTCACCGTATACACCCAGTCTTTTGTAAAGGTCAAAAGTTCCTCGCGGTTAAAGCAAACGCGAACCGGATCCGCCGTGCCGTCGTTATACATCATGCGGGTTTCGGGGTGCTGGCCGGTAAAGAACGATTTGTCCCCCGGAGGGCCTCCGATTCCCCAGTTATCAACCCACATGTCCAGTCCGTAGTACTTCGTGATGTTCACAATGTCTTTCATCACCTTTAAATGTCTGTCCCAGTCGTTGTGGGTAAACATGTGTACTACCAGATTCATGTTGTGGTTCACAATATCTATCATATCCTCTTCCACATGCTTTAAAATACGGTTGCCGTGATAAGCAACACCGGTAAGCAATTTTTCCATTTCGTTTCCTCCTCTTTTTAAATTTGTCTTGCAATTTTTAAATTTATGCCTTATACTTTAATTATACACGTAAATTTAATATAATCAACGCGTTTTTTAATCAAAAATAGCGTGAAATTAATCCACGGAGGGCAGATATGGATAAATATATCAACGTGTGGCAGCGCAGCCGCGAAAGTGTGCTTCACCAAAACAATCATTTTTTGGTCATATCTGAGGTGCGCGAGGCGGGCTGCACAGACTTTCCGTCCATTCATAACCACATTTTTACCGAAATCGAGTTTATTTCAAAGGGCAGCTGCACCCAGGTGATTAACGGTCAAGAAACAAAGTGCGGCAGCGGTATGCTGCTTTTCATGTTCCCGCAGGACGTGCATCACTACACAGCGTTTCATGAATCCACAAAACTCTACAGTCTTTGTTTTGCAGACGATATGCTGCCCGGCAGCGTTTTGGATTTGCTCTATACCAAAAACGGCGCGCTTTTGGCGCACCTGTCCGAAAAAGATACCGAAAAAATAGACACCTGCTTTAAAAAACTGCTGAAAGAAAACGAAGAACAAAATTTGTGCGGCGATTTGCTTATCCGCGCCTACATTTTAGAAATTGCGGTTGAAATTCTGCGCAAAGCCAAAACCACACGTTTCGGCATTTCCAACCCCGCCATACGTAAAGCCCTGCAATATATCCGCGAAAATTTTAAGCAGCCCGTAACCCTGAAAGACTTGGCAAAATCGGTGCACTTAACCCCCGAATATTTTTGCAAGCTCTTTAAAACCGAGCTTTGTATATCTTTTCACGAATACCTGCGCAACATACGCCTTGATTACGCACTAATGCTCCTTTCCACCACCTCCATGACCGTAACCGAGGTGTGCTTGGAAAGCGGATTCAGCTCCGCCTCAAACTTTACGAAAATTTTCAAACAGCGGTTTGGCATGTCGCCCAAATCCGCCCGAAAATAAGCCGTGGTCTTTGTAAACAAAAGAAACAGGCGGGAGCAAAACGATGTGTTTTGCTCCCGCCCCTTAATTTTAAATCAATGTCCTCCCATTCGCGTTTCAGCGCTTACCTTGACACAAAAAATCCGCCTCGTCCGCAATGTCTGATAACATGTCTATGTAATCCGCGCCGTCCTTCAGCTGCAAAATTCGCTCCATCGCCTTTTGCACGCGGCTTACAAATTCGGGCTCTAACTGCGAAACTTCTAAACTTCTCGAAAGCGGACACATGCCCCTTGCCCGCGGGTCCATAATCAGTTTTAACGGCTCTCCCGCATGCCGATAGGGCAAAAGCGGAAAAATGCGGCAGGCAAGCGGGCGGAGATGGCGGTCGCACACGCCGTTGCACACAAAAAGCTTTGCCACACCCGTTTTACCGAACTCGCAGTTTGAATCCTCAATTTTTGCAAAATCAGCATCCAAAAGCAGCTGTTCTTCGCCCGGAAACAGCAGCATGCCCGCCTCTTCTTCGCCGTCCTTGCAGCACGCCGCATCGCACAGCACACCGCAGTCCTTTTTTAAGGGCGTCACATCATAAAGCATTTTATAAAGCGGTTCGTAAAACGCCTTTGCCGTCATTTTCATGCGCAATTCCTCCTAAAAACCTTTTTAAAGTCAAAAAGGAACCGCGGCAAACTGCCGCAGCTCCCTTATTTTTATGCACGTTTCAGCACCACGCAGGACCAGTCGCCCTCTTCTTTTTCCTCAATGATTTTAAAGCCGCAGCCGCAAACCACATCGGTCACTTCCTTGCACCGCTCGCTGATAATGCCCGAAATCACAAGCGTGCCGTCCTCTTTCAAAAAGTCTGCAAAATGCCCGCTCATCGCCTTTAAAACGTCTGCCACAATGTTTGCAACCACAATATCATATTTCTTTTCGCAAAGTTTAGCTTTAAGCTCTGCGTCCGAAATAATGTTTCCGCAATATGCCTTATATTCGCTCTCCGGAATGTGATTCTGCGCCAAATTTTCTTTCGCCACACGAACCGAATTCATATCAATGTCCACCATCGTAAGGTCGGACGCGCCCATTAATTGCGCACCGATAGACAAAATACCGCTGCCGCAGCCTAAGTCTAAAACCGAATCGCCGGCATGCACAATATTTTCAAGCGTTTCCAAACAAAGCTTCGTGGTTTCATGTGTACCCGTTCCGAAGCTCGAACCGGGGTCAATTTCTAAGATTTTTCGGTTTTCGGTGTTCTCAACCGTCTCCCAGGTCGGCTTAATTAAAATATGCTCGCCGATGGTAAACGGCTTAAAAAACTTCTTCCAGTTATTTTCCCAGTCCTCTTCTTTAACGCCCTTTATTTTCAGCGCCAGCGTTCCGTAATCCGAACCCAAATCCAAAAGTCCCTGCTTTAAACTCTTTAACGTTTCAGCGCCTTGCGCGTTTTCGGGCAAGTACACCGTCATGCGCGTTTCGCCCTCTTTTAAATGCATAAGGCTCTCGTCCACATAGTCCCAATAAGTCTGCGTGCCCGCCAAAAATTCGTTAAAATCCTCGGGATTTTCAATCTGAACGCCCGTGATGCCCAGATTCAGCAAAAGCCCCGTAATCGGCTCGATTCCCGCAGTATTTGTGGAAATTACAACCTCCGTCCAATTCATGAAACAGCTCATCCTTTCTATTTGAACAGCTCTTTCATTTTATCCATAAACGAGCCCTTGTTCTTGTTATTTTCACCTTTGTCCAGCGCCGCAAATTCTTTCAGCAGCTCTTTTTGTTTGGCATTTAAATTCTTCGGCACATCCACCGTAACGGTAAAGTTGTGGTCGCCCATGCCGAACACCTTTTTAATGCCCTTGCCCTTAATGGTAAATGACGTTCCCGTCTGTGTGCCCTCGGGAATTTTAAACTTCTGCGTTCCGTGAATGGTCGGCACGTCAATCTCGCCGCCAAGCGCCGCCTCGGTAAAGGTAATCGGCACCTCGCAGAAAACATCCGCACCGCGGCGCTTAAAAATCGGATGCGGTTTAATGCGGATTCCAATCAGCAAATCACCGTACGGCCCGCCGTTTGCGCCCGCATTGCCAAATCCGCGCTTTTGCAGATACTGCCCGTTGTCAATGCCCGCCGGAATGTCTAATTTAATTCTCTTGTTTTTGGAAACAACCCCTCTGCCGCTGCAAGTCGGACAGGGCGTTTTAATGATTTTGCCCTTGCCGCCGCACTTTGTGCAAGGTCGGGACGTCATCATGTTGCCAAGCATTGTTTTCTGCACTTGTTTAATTTGACCCGTGCCGCGGCACGCCGAACAGGTTTCGGGACTGGTGCCCTTTTTCGCGCCCGAACCGTTGCAGTCGGGGCAAAGTTCAATGCGCTTAAATGCCAAATCTTTTTTCACGCCGAAAGCGGCCTCTTCAAAGGTAATGTCCGCTTCAATCTCAATGTCGCTGCCCTGACGGGGCGCGTTTGACCGTGCAGAGGAGGACGAAAAACCGCCGCCGAAAAAACTGTCAAAAATATCGCCCATGTCGCCGAATCCGCCAAAACCGCCAAAGCCCCCGGCACCTGCGCCGCCTGCCGCACTCGGGTCAACCCCCGCGTGGCCAAACTGGTCATACCGGCTCTTCTTTTCGGGATTGGAAAGCACTTCATAGGCCTCGTTCACTTCTTTAAACTTCGCCTCGGCGTCTTTATCGCCCGGATTCATGTCCGGATGATATTTTTTCGCCATGGTTCGGTATGCCTTTTTGATTGTCGCCTCGTCCGCACCCTTTTGTATGCCGAGCACCTCATAATAGTCTCTTTTTTCCGCCATAGTCTATACCTCTCAAAAGCGGGTAAAGCAGAGCGCGTGCTCTGCTTTTCCCAAACTGATTTTTAATTACTCGTCATCCACAACGTCGCCGTTTGCCTCATTCGGGCCGCCCGGGTTTGTTCCGCCCTGTGCGCCCTGTGCACCGCCGTTCGGGTTAGCCTGATTGTAAAGCTTTGCGGAAATCTCGTAAAATTCTTTCTGCAATTCTTCGGTTGCCGCCTTAATCGCATCGTTATCGGTGCCGTTTAATGCAGTTTTAACCTTTTCGCAAGCCGCTTTGATTTTCGCGCTTTCTTCTTCGGAAATCTTATCTTTCAGCTCATCAAGTGCCTTTTCGGACTGATATACCAAAGAATCTGCCTGGTTGCGAACCTCAATGCCTTCTTTTCTCTTCTTATCCTCTTCAGCAAATTTTTCAGCCTCTTTAACCGCCTTGTCGATATCTTCGTCCGAAAGATTTGTGCTTGCGGTAATGGTAATTTTCTGTTCCTGACCCGTTCCGAGGTCTTTTGCGGAAACGTTAACAATGCCGTTTGCGTCAATATCGAATGTAACTTCAATCTGCGGAACGCCTCTCGGAGCCGGCGCTATTCCGGTCAGCTGGAACCTACCTAATGTCTTGTTGTCCTGTGCCATTTCACGCTCGCCCTGCAAAACATGAATGTCAACCGAAGTCTGACCGTCCGCCGCCGTGGAGAAAATCTGGCTCTTCTTTGTCGGAATGGTGGTATTTCTTTCAATCAGCTTTGTGCAAACAC
>CAKSHV010000102.1 GCA_934457515.1 uncultured Clostridia bacterium | reverse complement strand
GCTGGGGACTTGCATTTTTCGAATACATTTTTCAGGTTCCCGCAAACCGCATAGGAAGTGCCTATTACACCACTGCTCAGCTGAAAGTGATTCAGGAGGTTATATCCTTAACGGTATTTTCGGTTTTCTCGGTGTTGTTTTTAAAAGAAAAGTTCACTCTAAACTACCTTTTTGCCTTTCTGTGCATTTTAGGGGCTGTGTTCTTTATGTTCAAAAAATAAAATGACCCGCGCATTCTGCGCGGGTTTCTTATACTATATTGCATTCACACTGTCCAAGAAAAAAACGGCATAAACCGCAAAATTGAGCAGCATGGCAAGAGGAACCAAAATGCGAAATTTCATTTTTGACGTTTTGTGGTTAAACACAATCATACCCATGGCAGCGCCCACGCCGCCCAGCACAAACGCCAAAATAATAAGCGCCTTTTCGGATATCCGCCACGCCCCCGCCTTGGCTTTCCATTTGTCCAGTCCGTAAATCAGCATAATTAATAAATTATAACAAATTATGCCAATGATTTCCCATTTTAAATAACTCATGCTCCGCTCCGTTTTGAATTTTGTATTTCAGACGGCAAAATGCCGGTGTTTTTCTTAAAACATCTGGAAAAATAGGCCTGCGAAGAATACCCCAAAGCCTCGCTTACCTCATAGCAGCTTTTCCCCTCTGCCAACATTTTTTTCGCAAGTTCCGTCTTAAGGTGTGTAAAGTATGCCATTACGCCCCTGCCCGCAAATTTGGAAAACGCGCGCTTTAAAATGGTTTCGCAAACGCCCGCCTCAAACGCAATTTCACGCATGGAAAGATTCTTGTTCATATTCTTCATCATAAAATTTACTGCATTGTGATAGACCAGGGAATCATTATCTTTGGAATAAGCCGGTTTGTTCTCACATCGCAGCGCGCGCAGCAAAAGAATTTCCAACATTTTTTTCGACACCGCCGTCATATCGCCTGCCGTGCACCAATCGTCTGCATGGCACTCGTTTTCAATTTCTTCCAGCAGCATTTTTAAAACGAAAAGACTTTCCTCATCCAATGCACACCGATGATATTCATTGGAAAAATTTATGCCGCCCGTAAGGAAATGCGCCGAAACCATGTCGCTTACATCCGAGCTTAGCACATGATTTTTATGAAAAACGCCGGGCTTTATTAAAATCATGTCCCCCGCCCGCGCCGTCAAAACGCTGCTGCCGCAGGTAATTTCCACCGCGCCTTTTAAAACAACGTTCATCTCAACCGAATTGTGCGCATGCCCCTCAAAAACATAGGTCGGATCTAAAAAGAATCGGTGAAAATACTCAATACCGATGATATCCAGCGGATTTGTAAAAATGTTAATCATAAGCGGCCTTTCTCATATACCAATTGTGCAAATTTTAATTCAAAAACGTTTTATTAATTATATTATATACCTTTTCAGACGCGTTGTCAATCGAATTTATGACATATAGTGCAAATATTATGACCGATTCTGCCTTTACAAATGAAAACGGATCATATATAATGAAAGAAAAAACACGGAGGACAATATGAACTATCAATTTCAAATAGAAGAAAACGAGCTGTGGTGGGGCGGAACCGCTTCTTCAGGCACTTCCAATCCGTTCTGCAATAAGTCTTCTTTCGAGGCGGATTTTCGCCGCCTTGCGAAAAATCAAACCATGCCGATGTTCCTTTCCAATCACGGCAGAATTATTTGGTCAGACGAACCGTTTGCCGTGAAAATTGCGGACGGCAAGTTTAACATTGAAGGTGAAAATGTTACAATTACAAAGATGGGCGACACTTTAAAAGAGGCGTACATCGCCGCGCAGAAAGCGCACTTTCCCGCAAACGGCAAGAAATTAAATGATGAATTCTTTCTCGTTCCGCAGTATAACACCTGGATGCAGTTTACCTATCTTCCCACGCAGGAGGGCGTTTTAAACTATGCCAAGGATATTTTAAACAACGGCTTTCCGCCCGGCATTTTGATTATTGACGAGGGCTGGCACACTCGCTACGGCACCTGGGAGTTTGACCTATCCCGCTTCCCCGACCCAAAAGGCATGGTGGACAAGCTGCATGAAATGGGCTTTAAGGTTATGCTGTGGGTTGTGCCCTATTTCTGTGCAGACGGCAAAGATTTCATTTCCCGCATGCGCAAGGATTTAAACCCCGAAACTTATAACGAAACCTTTCTTCGCACCGACAAAGGCGACGTTGCCATCATTCACTGGTGGAACGGCTACAGCGCCATTTTGGACATGACCAAGAAGTGCGACCGCGATTATTTGGACGGAAAATTAAAAGGGCTTATGAAAGACTACGGTGTGGACGGCTTTAAGTTTGACGGCGGAACATTAGAAAATTACACAGAAAGCACCATGATAAACGGTGCGCCGGACAAGAGTGCCACTCCTGCCGAACGCAACATTGCGTGGAACGATTTTGGCTTAAAATATGAATTTCACGAGTATAAAGATACCTTTAAGGGCGGCGGAAAAAATGCCATTCAGCGCATGCAGGACAGATTGCACTCCTGGGACACATTCGGCATAAACACCCTGTTGCCGAACGCCCTTTTGCAAGGTCTTTTGGGTCATCCGTTCATCTGCCCCGACATGGTTGGCGGCGGCGAATGGACCTGCCGCGAGCTCAAAACGCCTGTGGACGAAGAGCTTTTTGTGCGCATGGCGCAGTGCTCGGCACTGTTCCCGATGATGCAGTTTTCGTGGGCGCCGTGGGAGGCAGTATCAAGCGATCATCTGAACATGATTTGCGATATGGCACACCTTCATCAGTCCGTGGGCGAAACCATTTTAAAACTGGTGCGCAGTGCAGAGCAAAGCGGCGAACCGATTCTGCGGAATTTAGAGTATAACTACCCCAATCAGGGCTATGGAAAAATCACCGACCAGTTTATGCTGGGCGAAGACATTTTGGTTGCCCCGGTTGTAACCAAAGGCACATTCCGCCGCGATGTAGTTCTGCCGGGCGGAAAATGGGAAGAGCAAAACACCAAAGAGGTGTATGACGGCGAGAAAACCGTCACCCTCGATGCCCCGCTTGACACTCTGCTTTGGTTTAAACGAATGTAATTTATATGAATTTATAAATTGCGCTAATTTCAAACTCATCAAATTACATTCTCAAACAAAAAAGCGTTCGGCTTTCTGCCGAACGCTTTTTAATTTGTATCTTACGCTTTGTTAACAGAACCGAAGAGTTCCATTTTTTCCTTAACGGTAGCCTTAATTGCCTCGAAGCCGGGAGCTAAAAGTTTTCTCGGGTCATAACCTTTGCCCTCTAAGTCCTTGCCCGCTTCAATGTACTTTCTTGTAGCTTCCTGGAAAGAAAGCTGGCACTCTGTGTTTACATTGATTTTGGAAACGCCGAGCGAAATTGCCTTTTTAATCATGTCTGCCGGGATACCTGTGCCACCGTGCAGAACGAGCGGCATTGTGCCGGTCTTTTCCTGAATCTTCGCCAAAACGTCGAAGTTTAAGCCTTTCCAGTTTGCCGGATATTTGCCGTGGATGTTGCCGATACCTGCTGCAAGCATGTCTACACCAAGGTCTGCAATGCGTTTGCACTCGTCAGGATCTGCAACTTCGCCGCCGCCGATAACGCCGTCTTCTTCACCGCCGATAGCGCCGACTTCCGCCTCAACCGACAAGCCTTTTTCTCTTGCCAGACGGATAATTTCCTTTGTTTTTTCAACGTTTTCTTCAATACCGTAGTGCGAACCGTCGAACATAACTGAAGAGAAACCTGCTTCGATAACTTTCTTTGCGCCTTCGTAGCTGCCGTGGTCTAAATGAAGCGCAACTGGAACGGTAATGCCCAAATCCTGCATTGCACCCTTAACCATGCCGACAACCGTGTTGTAGCCGCACATATACTTACCGGCACCCTCGGACACGCCCAAGATAACCGGAGAGTTCTGTTCCTGTGCTGTGAGCAAAATTGCCTTTGTCCATTCCAAATTGTTAATGTTGAACTGACCTACAGCATATTTTCCTGCCTTTGCCTTTTTAAGCATTTCGCTTGCTGATACTAACATATCTCTTCCTCCTGAATTTGTTATTTATATTTGATATCTATATTATACAATTTTTGTCTGTTTCTGTCAAGTCATTTTCTGCAAAGAACAGCCGTCTTTAAAAAAACATTTGCCCTTATCAAGACATTTCCTCCAAAGCCTGCACACTTTCCTCCCAGTCCGCCATCGCCTGTTCCAGCGCACGGTCGTTTTCATTCAGCGCATTTGTAAGCTCGGTTAATTTCACGTAGTCGTCCGCCGTCTGCGGGTCCTGCAAAAGGGTCTGCAATTCCTTTCCCTTCTCTTCCAATTCGGCAATTTTCTGCTCTAAGCGCGAAACCTTGGTTTTCATTTTCCGCTTGGCGCTTTCCGCCTCTTTATTTTTCCGATATTCCTCGCTTGAGCTTGTTTCTTTTTTCTCCGTTTTTTCTTTTTTCTCGCCGATTTTATCTAAATAATAGGCGTAGTTGCCGCCATAGCTTTCCATGCCGGTCGGCGTAAGACACACAATGCGGTCTGCCAGACAGTTGATAAAATAACGGTCGTGCGAAATAATAAACAGCGTGCCGTCATACCCTAAAAGCGCCTTTTCCAGCGCCTCTTTGGACGGAATATCCAAATGGTTGGTCGGCTCGTCAAGCAAAAGAAAGTTTGCTTTGGACAGCATAAGCTTTGTTAAGCACACCCTTGCCCGCTCGCCGCCGCTTAAGGTTGAAATTTGTTTAAACACATCTTCGCCCGTGAACAAAAATGCCGCAAGCGCGCAGCGGATGGTGGTGTTATCCAGTGTCGGCAGTGCGTCCGAAACCTCATCAAAAATCGTTTTTTCGGGGTCTAAATCAGACTGGTGCTGGTCGTAGTAGGCAATATCTACGCGTGAGCCGCGCCGAATCTGCCCTTTGTCCGCTTTCATGCGCCCGGTCAGCAAATGGAAAAGTGTTGTTTTCCCGCAGCCGTTTGCGCCGAGCAGAAATACTTTCTCGCCCTTTTTAATTTCCAAATTCACGTTTTGAAACAGCGGTGCACCGCCGTCAAAGCTTTTTGCAAGGTCGGTCACGGTCAAAACGTCGTTGCCGCAGCCCTCGCGGATGTTAAACTTAAACCGAATGCTTTTTTCCGCCTCTTCAGGCGTGATTAAGCCCTCTTTAATGCGGTCAATTACCTTTTGTTTGCTCTCCGCCGTCTTAATATTCCGCTCGCGGTTCCACTGCTTTTGCTGAGTAATAATTCCCTCAAGACGCGCAATTTCCTTTGTTTTTAAGGCATATTCCTTGGCAACTGATGCTTCGTATAACTCTTTTTCCTGTCTGTATTTGCTGTAATTTCCGCGGTATTCCCTTAGTTTATGATGCGAAATGTCAAAAATGCGGTTTGTGGTGCGGTCTAAGAAATAGCGGTCATGCGTTATCAGCATAACCGTGCCCTTGTATGCCGCAAGAAAGTTTTCAAGCCAGGAAATCGCCGCAATATCCAAGTGGTTGGTCGGCTCGTCCAAAAGCAGAATGTCCGCCTTTTCCAAAAGCATTTTGGCAAGCATAACGCGGGTTCGCTGTCCGCCGCTGAGCGCCGTCATGGGCAGACGGATTTCCTCTTGCGTAAGCCCCAAGCCCACAAGTGCCGACATGGTTAAATTTTTATAAACCAATCCCTCTTTTTCGATAAAAAGATTGTGCATGCGGTCATATTTTTCAATCAGATCCTTATCCGCACTGTGCTCCATTTGTTTTTGCAGCTCATTTAGTGCATTTTCAATTTCAATTGTTTCTGAAAACGCACCAAAAAGCACCTCGTCATAAGCACTCTGTTCCGATTCCGCTTTGGCGAACTGCTCCATATAACTGATTTTAAGCTGACGCGCCTTGAAAATCTCGCCCTCGTCACAGTCCAAATCTCCCGTAACGATTTTAAAC
>CAKSHV010000101.1 GCA_934457515.1 uncultured Clostridia bacterium | reverse complement strand
AAAACGCCTGTCGAGCGGAAAAACACATGGACAATGTGGTTTAAAGTGTTGGTTGCGGTTTTGCCCGCGGCAGTGGTGGGACTTTTGTTTGACGACTGGATGACCGCGCATTTTTACAATGCGGCAACGGTTGCGGTGACTTTGATTGTATACGGTATTTTGTTTATCGTCATCGAAAACCGAAAGAAAAAGCCGAAAATTACGAACATCGATTCGCTTTCGTATAAAACGGCGCTTGGCATCGGCGCGTTTCAGGTACTTTCTTTAATTCCCGGAACGTCACGCTCGGGCTCGACCATTTTGGGTGCGATTATTTTGGGAACAGGGCGCGATGTGGCGGCGGAGTTTTCGTTTTTCCTTGCCATTCCCGTTATGTTCGGCGCAAGCCTTTTAAAGCTTGTGAAAAACGGATTTGCGTTCAGCGGCATGGAATATGCGATTTTGCTTGTGGGTATGGCGGTTGCCTATGTTGTGTCCCTTTTTGCCATCCGTTTCTTAATGAGCTATGTGCGCAAGCACGATTTTAAAGTGTTCGGCTGGTACCGCATTGTGCTTGGCATTGTGGTGATTTTGGCGTTTATGTTGTTTAAATAAAAAAACAATTTCAGTGTGCGCGCCTTAAATGGGGCGCGCATGCATTTTTTAAAAGAATATTTAAAGGAATATAAGGAGTTACAAAATGAATAGTAAAGTAAAAGAAATTGCAAAAGATTTTGCATATCTCATTGTCGGCTGCTTTATCTTGGCGGTCAGCATCAGCGTTTTTTTGGCGCCGAACAAAATATCTGCGGGCGGCGTTTCGTCTGTCGGAACGGTGCTTTTGCATTTGTTCGGTATTAAAATGTCGGTTTCCAATCTGTTTTTTAATGCCATTTTATTCTTTTTCGGCTATAAAAGCCTTGGAAAGTATGCCTGCGTGCAAACTGCGGTCGGAACGGTTATTTTGTCGCTGTTTTTGGAAATTACAAGTCATTTTCCCGTTTACGGCGAGAACTTACTGATTGCGGTGCTTTCGGGCGGCGTTTTGATGGGAATCGGTATCGGGTTTATCGTAAAGCGGGGCGGTTCGACCGGCGGCAGCGATTTTGCGGGGCTTATTTTAAAAAAGATTTTTCCGCATATCTCGATTGCCAAACTGATTATGGTTATTGACTGCGCGATTGTTATTCTGTCCGGTGTTGTGTTTAAAAGTTATACCGTAACGGTTTATTCTATTGTTGCTTTGTTTATTTCTTCGGTTGTGACGGACAAGCTTTTGACGGTGGGCGACAGCGCGAAAATGATTCAGATTTTATCGCCCAAGGCGGAAGAAATTGCGGACCGCGTTATGAAAGAGTACGAGAGGGGCGTGACGGGCGTTTTCTGCCGCGGCATGTATTCTAAGTCGGATTCTTTAATGCTGATGTGCGTTGTAACGCCCAAAGAACTTCCGATGTATATGAACATCATTCGCGAGATTGACAAAAGCGCCTTTGTTGTGATTGACAACATCCGCGAGGTTATCGGCGAGGGGTTTAAGGAAATGGTATAGACACGTCGATATAATTGACACTTTCAAAGAGAAAGCGTTGGCAAAGCCGGCGCGCCGCGCACATAGGATTTCCTATGTGCTTTTTTTGTTTTCGAAATCCGCCGGGGCGGACTTTGAAGAGGGCAAACGGTTAAATAAAAAAATGGTGCTTGCGGAGTCTCTTCCGGGCAAAGTTGCGCCTTTGTCGGCGGGGGAAATCATTGCCGAAACGATACTTAATGCAGAAGAAATATAAGGCAGACAGATAAAGCGGAAGGGAGGGGAAAGCAGTGTTTCAGGGAAAGAAAATTGCATTTTGCGTTACGGGTTCGTTTTGCACTTTAAACAAAATTTTGCAGCCGCTTTGCGATTTGAAAGAGGCGGGTGCGGAAATTCAGCCGATTTTTTCGGACATTGTGTTTCAAACGGACACGCGGTTCGGAACGGCGAAAAAGTGGAAAAAGGAAATTTCCGAAATCTGCGGAAAAGACGTGTGGGACAGCATTCCGAAAGCAGAGCCGATAGGCCCTAAAAACTTATTCGACTGCACGGTGGTTGCGCCCTGCACGGGCAACACTTTAACGAAAATTGCCATGGGGATTACCGATTCCGCGCCGGCAATGGCTGTAAAAGCCACTTTGCGGAACGGCAGTCCCGTTGTTCTTGCGGTTTCGACAAACGACGGACTTTCGGGCAGCGCCAAAAACATCGGTGCGCTTTTGGATAAAAAACAAATTTATTTCGTGCCGTTCGGGCAGGACGACCCAAACAAAAAACCAACCTCACTGGTTGCACACATGGAGGATATTCCAAAAACCGTTGCCCTCGCACTGGAGGGCAGACAGATTCAGCCGATTTTAAAATAAAACAGGGCAGCAAAAACGTAAGTTTTTGCTGCCCTACATAGTTTTTTTGAAGAGAAACGAGGTTTTTCTTTGAGAGCGCCGATTTATGTTCTTCTACGGTCTTCCGTAGTAACCGGGCCGAAATGCCGAGGCGTTGTGTGCGCTTGCAATTTCGTTTATAATTTTTAAAATGAGCTTTCGGTCAACGCTGCTGAGGGAATGAAAGGCTTTCAAAAGCTCGTCATCAGCTGTGTGTGTGGATTTTGGCAAAACGTCCTCTAAAATTGTATCGAATCCGATTCCAAGCGCGGAAACAATTTTAAAATAGGCATGAAAACTTCCGCGTTTGCTGCCGCATTCGATACAGCCGATGTAGTTTACCGAAAAGCCTGTCCGCTCGGCAAGCTGTGCCTGCGTTAACCTCTTCTTTTTTCTTTCAAACTGTATGCGCTCACCGATTAAATTATAGTTTAAGTCAATGTGCATTCTATCCCTCCTTTATAAATATAGTATAACAAAAATGTTTAAAAAAAAGAATTTTCTAATCGGATATAATTTTACGTAATTATATCCTGTTTGGAAATAGAATTTTGTAAGAACATGGTTTACTTTTTTCTAAAAATCGTGTATAATAAAGAAAAAGATTTTGAATTTTTAATATGATTTAAGAAAGTTTTAAGAAATCATTTACAGATATGAAATAAAAGCCGTGTATGCTATAAGTGTAGTCAATATTGATGCATACACAATTTAACAATGGGAAAGGAATTGATGAAAATGAAACTGAAAAGAAGCGGCATGGCGGTTGCGGCTGTTGCACTCGGCGTTTTGGTGCTTACAACTTCCGCTTTCGCAGATGTTTTGGCGGGCTCGGGTTACATGGGCTTAAAAAATGCGGTTAAAGCAACCTCAAAATTTGCGGCAAAAGATGCAAACAGCTACACAATGAATGCGTCTTTTACCTTAAAAGAGGGGGACACGGTTTATGCCGAACAGTCGGAAACCAGAAAAGTAAACATAAAAACGCAGCAGGAGGAAACGGTTCGCGAAGACAGAGACTACAACAGTTACGATTATTCCGATGCGGAAATGAATGTTTGGCGCGGCGGGGAAATGGAAAATTATAACGTAACTATTTTTAAAGGCAAGTATGAAGTGACCCGTTACGACCCCTTTGAAGAAGAGTATTCCAAAGATTTAGAGCGTTTGGCAGACGCGTTTGCGGGAAGCTTGCAGGATGTTGTGCAGGTTGAAGAGGCAAACGGCGGCAAGGTGTTTACAGGAAATGTAGACTCGTCGCAGATTCCGCTGTATTTAAACGCGCTTGCGTCGCTTGGCGTTAAATATTCGTTTTTGGACGACTATACGTTAAATGAATACAACTTGCCTGCTATCAAGAACGACATTTATGTTTCAAGCGCTTCGGGCAAAGCGACAACCAATAAAGACGGCGTTTTAACCGACGCGGTGTTTACGGCAGATTTTAAAGGCAAGGACGAGGCGGGCGAAGAGCATATGCTTACAATGGAGATTTTGTTCAGCTTGACCGATATTAACTCGACCGTGATTGAAAAGCCGGACATTACAAATGCAGAAATTCACGAAGACTATGCAGCATCTGATTATTCGATACAGGTTTCCGAAGAGGACTGCGGCAAATACGTTCGCCTGATTACAGATGTTAGGGACGGCAAACGCGTGAAAACCGGCGAGCACATTTTGGAGATTACGGGTGTAAGTGAGAATACAATTACCGGCACATTCACAACCGAGGAAAACGGCGAAACGGTAAGAAACATTGATATTGACGCGAAAATTGCAACGTTTGAAGACAATTATTCCGGCGCAATTTTCACCTATGAAGAAAACGGCAGAACGCTGAGCGGTCAGTTAGAACGTGCAGACGAAGGCAGATGGTATGTAACCCTCGGCATTATTCGTTCGGACGACGGCGGCTATGATGAGGCGGACGAAGTGATTGAAGTGGACTGGACAGACCAATAATAGATTCTTAAAGGCAAAGGATTACAAAAATCCTTTGCCTTGCCGACGTTTTGTATGGGAGGAAAACAGATTGAACGCTGCAATTAAAACAGAGAATTTAACCAAGCTGTATAAAGGAAACCGCGGCATAAACGAGCTGAACTTAGAGGTGCAAAGCGGCGAAATATTCGGCTTTTTAGGGCCGAACGGCGCGGGCAAAACCACTGCCATGAAAATTATGACGGGGCTGACTGTGCCCGATCGCGGCGATGCCTATTTAAACGGGTTCAGCATTTTAAACGACTACGAAAAGGCGATGGCGTCGGTCGGCTGCATAATCGAAAACGTTTGCATGTTTCCCTATCTTACGGCTTATGAAAATATGAAATTATGTGCCCGCTTTTATCCCGAGGCGGACGAGGAGCGTCTGCGCTGGGCGCTTTCCGAAACGGGCATGTATGCATTTAAAGATGAAAAAGTGAAAAACTTTTCGCTGGGTATGCGTCAGCGCATGGGCATATCCCTTGCGATTTTGTCAAAGCCGAGCATTTTAATTTTAGACGAGCCTTTAAACGGCTTGGACGTTGAGGGCATGGTGGACATGCGCAATTTATTTAAGCATTTATCTGAAGAAAACGGAACCACGGTGTTTATTTCAAGCCATTTGATTCACGATGTGGAGGTCACCTGCGACCGTGTGGGCGTTGTGTTTGACGGAAAACTGCTTGCAACCAATCGGGTTGACGACATTTTAAAGGACTATTCGTCTTTGGAAAACTATTATTTAAGCGAGGTGGACGCAAATGCAAAATCTTAAGGCGGCATATCAAAACGAGCTGTTTAAAATATCCAAAAAGAAAAAGCTGATTGTTGCGGGGATTTTAAGTGCGGCACTGCTTGCTTTAATCGGACTGGTTTTAATCGGACTCAACAACATCACGGGCATCGGACTCATGTCCAAAGGCGAGTTTGCCATTTTAATTCTGCCGTTTTTTGAATATACCATTATTCCGCTGTTTACGGCGTTTGTTGCAATTGACATGTTCAGCGGCGAGTTTTCAAACGACACCATAAAATTAACGCTGACAAGACCGATTTCCCGCACAAAGGTATACTTTTCAAAGGTGCTTGCCTGCGCCACTTTTTTGGGCGCCTTTTTGGTGTTTACCATGCTGGTTGCGGTTGTTGTTTCGCTGTTTAACGGCTTTTCGGCGGAAAGCCTTGTTAAAATTTTAATTACATATATCGTAACGTTTATCCCGCTTTTGGTGTTTTCACTTATGGTTATGCTGGTTTCCAACTTCTCGCGGGGCAGCGCAAGTGCGTTTTTAATTTCAGTTGTGCTGTTTTTGACGTTTAAAGGACTGGAATTTGCGTTTCCGATTTACAAGAGCTTTTTGTTTACGGCAGGGTTTGACTGGTATAAGCTTTTCGTGGGGAACTACTTTAACGTAAGCAAAATTTTGCGTCAGCTGCTTATTTTTGCGGGCAGCGGAACGGTATTTTTGTTCGGCGGCATCTGGCTGTTTGACAGGCGCGCCATATAATCTGACGGAGTTGGTCATATGCTTTTAAAAAACAAGCTTAGTTTGCAGAATATCTTAATTGTTGTTATCACGGTGGCGGTCACCA
>CAKSHV010000100.1 GCA_934457515.1 uncultured Clostridia bacterium | reverse complement strand
ACCCGCTTTGCCAAAGACATCGGCGTTAAGAATTTAACGGTTTACGCGTTTTCCACCGAGAATTGGAAACGTCCGACGGCGGAGGTTTCTGGCATTATGAAATTGCTCGGCTTTTACCTTGGCGACTGGCGGCATCAGCTGGGTGACGACAGTTTAAAGATCCGCGTTATCGGCGATACGAGCGAATTTTCACCCTCTTTGCAAAAGAAAATTGAAGTCATCGAGCGCGAAACCGCAAATGAAGAGGGTCTAAATTTAAATATCGCCTTAGGCTACGGCGGACGGGACGAAATTGTGCGCGCGGCGCGTGCGCTTGCTTCTCTTTGCGAAAAGGGCGAAATGAAATCGTCAGACATAACCGAAGAGGAAATGAGCAAGCATATGTACACAAATTATGTTCAGGACCCTGAACTGATTATCCGCACGGGCGGCGAAATTCGAACCAGTAACTTTCTGCTTTGGCAGTCTGCTTATTCGGAATATTATTTCACCGATGTTTTGTGGCCCGAATTTACAGGCGACGATATGTTAAAAGCAATCGCGTCTTTTCAGCATCGGGACCGGCGGTACGGCGGCTTAAACAAAAAATAACGCCGTAACAGGCAAAAAAAGAGTATGTGAGGGATGGGGCTATATGCGTCAAAGAATTATAACCGGATTGATCGGCGGGGCAATTGTTTTGCTGATTTTAATTTCCAACCCGACGGTTTTAAGTATTGCGGTCGGTGTAATTTCCCTGTATGCGCTGCATGAAATGTACTGCGCGATCGGAATCAACAAAAACATTATGCTGTACATAGCAAGTCTGCTTTTTGCGGCGGTTGCAGTATTTGTGGAGAAAATTTCCATAAACCTCGTCATGCCGATTGTGTTTATTTATGTGGTCATCATGTTCATTATTCTGCTTGCTTACCACAAAACCATTAAGGTTGCAGACATTGCTTTGTCGCTGTTTATGACGGTTTACATCGTATACACCATGTCGCATATTGTGTTTGTGCGCAATCTGCCGAACGGCGCATTCAATATTTTTCTGATTTTTGTCGGTGCGTTCGGAACGGACACATTTGCTTATTTTACAGGCGTTTTCTTCGGAAAACATAAGCTGTGTCCCGAAATCAGCCCTAAAAAAACGGTGGAGGGTGCTGTCGGCGGAATGGTCGGCGTTGTGATTTGTTTTTTGGTTGTGGGCGGCATTATGCAGTCGTTCTTTACGGTTCACGTGCACTATGTTCCGCTTATGATTTTAGGCGTTCTGTGCGGTGCATTTTCCGAAATCGGAGATTTGGCCGCATCCGTCATCAAACGGCAGTATAACATTAAGGACTATGGCAATATTCTGCCCGGACACGGCGGCATTATGGACGATAGACAGCATTATTTTCATTGCGCCGCTTGTGTATTATTTCATAAAAAATATACCCGTACTGGGATAGAATTTTGCTCCAAAAGGGAGTTTTAAGAAAATTTTATCAAAATTTAAATACGCCAAAAAACGGCTAATATAGCCGTTTTTTCCACATTATTATTTTCCGAAAGGAATGAAAAACACGTGAAAAATATTTCTGTTTTGGGTTCAACCGGTTCAATCGGTACGCAAACGTTAGACGTGGTTGCGCGTCAGCCGGGGCGCTATAATATTATAGGCCTTACCGGAAACCGAAACATAAAATTGCTCGAACAGCAGGCGCGCAGGTTTAAACCGCAGTTTGTTGCAACGGCGGACGGCGAAAGCTATAAAGCACTGCAGCTTGCGCTTTCGGATACAGACATAAAAGTCCTTGGCGGTACAGCGGGACTTTGCGAGGTTGCCGCAAATGAGCAAAACGATGTTGTTTTGTCCGCAACGGTCGGCATTTCGGGATTGGAACCTACGCTGTCTGCCATTTCCGCAGGGCACGATGTTGCCCTTGCCAATAAAGAAACGCTGGTTACGGCAGGCAAGCTGGTTACCGAGTTGGTGAAGAAAAAAGGCGTTCGTTTATTGCCGGTTGACAGCGAGCACAGCGCCATTTTTCAGTGCTTAGAGTGCGGTCATAAACCGCGGCGCTTGATTTTAACCGCGTCGGGCGGTCCGTTTTTCGGCAAAAAACGCGAAGAACTTAAAAATATTACCCCCGAACAGGCTTTAAAGCATCCCAATTGGTCAATGGGGCGAAAAATAACCATTGATTCTGCTACAATGATGAACAAGGGATTGGAAATAATCGAGGCAAAATGGCTGTTTGATATGGAGATAGACGAAATTGACGTTGTTGTGCACCGCGAAAGCATTATTCATTCCATGATTGAGCTTTCCGACGGTTCAGTTTTGGCACAAATGGGCGAGCCGGACATGCGGACGCCTATTTCGGTTGCATTAAATTATCCGAATCGGGAAATCCTGAAAAGCAGTCCCTTTAACTTTTTAAAGCACCCGAATCTTTCGTTTTACGCGGCGGATGAGGACACCTTTAAATGCCTGAAACTGGCGCGTGCAGCGCTGAAAACGGGTGGAACCGCACCTTGCTTTTTAAACGGAGCAAACGAGGCGGCGGTGGCATTATTTTTAGATAAAAAAATCGGATTTTTGGATATTGCGGACTGCATTGAAAAAGCAATGGACGCATATAAAGAAGTAAAACAGTATACGCTTGCAGACATCCGCGAAACGGACGCGCTGGCGCGGGAGGCTGTTTTAAAACAAATCGGAGGTTAAGAGTTTGACAATTATCATTGCACTTATCGCTTTCGGGATTATGATTGGTATTCACGAGGCAGGACACTTGGTTGCCGCAAAATTAAGCGGTGTTTTGGTGCACGAATTTGCAATCGGCATGGGTCCGAAGCTGTTTTCGTGGCAGGGAAAGGAAACCGCTTATTCACTGCGACTTCTTCCCATTGGCGGTTTTTGTAATTTAGAGGGCGAAAACGGCGGTTCGGACGATAAACGAGCCTTTTGCAATGCCCAAAAATGGCAGAAAATTGTTATTCTTGCCGCGGGCGCGGTGATGAATTTGGTTTTGGGTTTTGTTCTTTTGCTGCTTTTTTATGCAGGTCAGCCTGCCATTGCAGACCCGGTTGCTGCCGGCATTATTCCAAATACCTATGCAGAGCAAATCGGACTTCAAGAGGACGACACCATTGTGAAAATGGGAAATACAAAAGTCAATTTTTATCCCGATATCAAATTTTTCCTGCTCCGCAACGGTGACAAGTCGTTTGACTTAACAGTTAATCGTGGCGGCAAAAAAATTCAATTTAAAAATTTTAAGCCGTATACCGATGAAAACGGCACGGTTTATATCGGCATTCAGGTTAAAAGCAGCCCGAATACGGTGCTTAAAACCATCAAAAACAGCTTTTATCTCGAAATTTTCATGGGTAAACTGGTTTTGACCGGACTGTGGGATTTGGTAACAGGCAGTGTTTCGGTAAAAGAAGCGTCCGGCCCGGTGGGAATCGTCAAGGAAATCGGAAACGCCGCAAAGACAGGCTGGACCGACCTTC
This sequence comes from uncultured Clostridia bacterium, assembly GCA_934457515.1. Lineage (GTDB taxonomy): Bacteria > Bacillota > Clostridia > RGIG6154 > RGIG6154 > RGIG6154. The sequence goes on along the minus strand of CAKSHV010000100.1, from coordinate 2,491 downwards.
TCTACATTGTTGCACTGATTACGGTCAATTTAGGGCTTTTTAATCTTCTGCCCATACCGGCTTTGGACGGCGGACGGATTCTGTTTGTTTTAATATCCATTCTGATTCGGCGTCCCGTGCCTGAAAAAGTCGAGACGGCATTTCATGCAACAGGCATGTTGTTGCTGCTGCTGTTAATGCTTTTGGTTACGTTTAATGATGTCGGTCGGCTGTTTTAAAAATAAGGAGAAAAACTATGACAAGAGTGGTTAAAATCGGAAACAAGGTAATCGGCGGCGGAAATCCGTGCCTGATTCAGTCTATGACAACAACCAAAACGGCAGACGTTGCATCTACCGTGTCCCAAATCCACGCCTTAGAGGCTGCGGGGTGCGACATTGTGCGTGTGACGGTTCCGGATGTTGAAACCGCAAAATGCATTGATAAAATAAAAAAACAAATTTCAATTCCGCTTGTTGCGGACATTCATTTTGACTACCGCGCAGCACTTGAGTGCATGGAGCGCGGAATTGACAAAGTGCGCATTAACCCCGGGAATATCGGGGACGAGGTGCGGGTGAAAGCGGTTGCCGAAATGGCGGTAAAAAAAGAAATTCCCATCCGCATCGGCGTAAACGGCGGGTCGCTGGATAAAGCATTGCTTGCAAAATACGGCGCACCGACGGCGGACGCAATGGTGGAAAGCGCGCTGAAAGAGGCAAAAGCACTTGAAAAATACGGTATGAAAAATATTGTGCTTTCATTAAAATCCTCTTCGGTGATGAAAACCGTGGAGGCGTATCGAAAAATACATACCCTTTGCGATTATCCTTTGCACATTGGCGTGACCGAGGCGGGAACGGAGTATGGCGGTCTGATTAAATCCTCGGTGGGATTAGGAACGCTTTTAAACGAGGGAATTGGCGACACCATGCGTGTTTCGCTTACAGCAGACCCTGTACGCGAGGTGTATGCTGCAAAGGAAATTTTAAAGGCGTGCGGCAGACTTTCGGGGGGCGTGACACTTGTTTCGTGCCCGACCTGCGGCAGATGCTGCTATTCTTTAATCGACATTGTAAATGCTCTCGAGCCGAAATTAAAGGAGATTGACAAAGATATAACCGTTGCGGTTATGGGGTGCGTGGTAAACGGTCCCGGCGAGGCGAAAGAGGCGGATATCGGCGTTGCGGGCGGCAAAGACGAGTGCATTCTCTTTAAAAAAGGCGAGATTGTGGGCAAGGTTGCGTTTGACCGTGTGATTGATGTTTTGATGGATGAAATAAGCAGAATGTAGTGACAAAAGGAGCAGGAATGAAGAAGTTTTTAGATGTTTTTAAAGCGATTATTCCGTCGGCGGACTTTGCGGCGGCGGACATTGATAATATGGTGATGAAGCGCGCGGAAAATTACCTTTCGGCTGACATTATTCTGCCTTACCCAATTTCGGAGGGCAAACAGGAATGTTTTGCGGACGAGGTAAAGAGTATTTACCGCATTGCAAATATTGATTTCTCCTTTAAATTTCCCGCAGCGCCCAAAGTGGCCGCGCCGTCTGTTCACAGTGCACCCATACCGGCTGCTGCGCCGAAACGGGAGGAAAACAAGAGTCCTTTGATTTACGGCAAGGGAATCCCTGCCGACGCTATGGTTGAAAAAATTGCAAATATTGACGAATATTACGGAAGAGCCGTGATTGAGGGCAAAGTTATTGCGACTGATGAGAGAGAAACAAAGACGGGAAAAATTATTTTCCGCTTTGATATTACGGATAAAACGTCTTCCATTTCGGTTAAAATGTTTTTAGACCCGAAAAAGAAGAATTTAGCACCTAAGGACAGAATTAAAAAAGGAACTTGTCTTCGGGTGCGGGGCGATGCGAAATATGACCAGTTTGACCGCGAAGTGGGCATGATGGCGACTGACATTGTGGAGATTAGACTGCCCGAAAAGCAGGATAATGCGCCCGAAAAGCGCGTTGAACTGCATTTACATACCAAAATGAGCGCGATGGACGCAGTTATCGAAACGGATGATGTTGTAAAGCGCGCCGCACAATGGGGACACAAAGCCATTGCCATTACCGATCACGGCGTTGTGCAGTCGTTCCCGGATGCGTATGACGCAGGTAATAAATACGGCATTAAAATTATATACGGAACCGAGTGCTATTTGATTGATGATGGGGTTAAGATCGTGGACGGCGATTGTAACGAGCCGTTTTCGGGCACGTTTGTCGCTTTTGATATTGAAACAACGGGACTCAGCCCTTTAAACGCGGAAATTATTGAAATCGGTGCGGTGCGGATTGAAAACGGAGCCGTTACCGAAACGTTTGACGAGTTTGTAAACCCGGGATTTGAAATTTCGGAGTTTACCACCAATTTAACCGGCATTACAAACGAAATGCTGGAAGGACAAAAAAATTTGGACGAGGTTTTGCCGAAATTTTTGGAATTTATCGGCGACGCACCGCTGATTGCACACAACGCGCCCTTTGACTGCGGCTTTATTT
>CAKSHV010000099.1 GCA_934457515.1 uncultured Clostridia bacterium | reverse complement strand
GAGCAAAAAATCAGGCACACGCCAAAGCATACTTCGCATGTTTCGCTTTTTTATAAAAAATGAAACAACGCTCCGTTGAATTTCATTTTTCGTGAAATTTAGCTTTGCCGCATTTCACGATGCCCTTTTAGGGCAAAAGCTTTTTCTGTTTTGGTTCATTTTAATTTTGAGGGAATTCTCTCATACTCCCCTTTTTTCTATACAAAAAATTTGTTCTTCAATAGTATGAAAAAATGCCGCTTGCGCGGCATTTTCTATGCTTATTTTTTGTTGAAAACAATAACTTTGCTTTCGTAATCATGGCTGTTTTTAAAGGGAATACCAATGTTTTTAAGGAAATCACCCGTGTATTCCTTGCCGGACTCGGCATCAACATACACCGACGTGTCGTCTAAGCCTTTCAGCTTTACAAAATCGATTGTCGGATTTGCTTTGCCGTGCATGGTGTAGTAGAACAGAACGGCTTGCTTTTTATCGCCTGAAATAAATTCCCACGAGGTTGCCTGCGCACCGCAGTCAAACGGAGAGCGGATTCTGTACATATCGCCCTGATGAACCGTTTCGCGGATGGATTTATAAAAAGCAACCTGACGTTTTACCTCTTCAAACTCTTCTTCGGGCAGTTTATTTAAGTCAAGCTCGTAACCAAACTGACCTGCCATTGCCACGTTTCCGCGAAGAGAAATGGGGGTTACGCGTCTCACCTGGTGGTTCGGAACAGCCGAAACATGCGCGCCCATGCTCATGGACGGATAAACAAGGCTTGTACCGTGCTGAATATACATTCTTTCAATCGCATCGGTATCGTCACTCGTCCAGATTTGCGGCGAATAATAAAGCATACCTGGGTCAAAACGACCGCCGCCGCCGCTGCAGCCCTCAATTAAAACATCGGGGAATGCTTTTGTAAGCTCCTCTAAAACATGATACAGACCCAAAACATAGCGGTGAGCAAATTCACCCTGGCGGTCTGTCGGAAGCTCAGGTGAGCCAAACTCCGAGATATAGCGATTCATGTCCCATTTTACATAGGAAATGTTCGCTTTTTTCAGCATGGAAGAAACTGCAGAAACGATATAGTCGCAAACATCTTTTCTGGACAAATCCAGAACCATCTGATGTCTGCCCAAGCTGCATGGCCTGCCGCTTACGTGAATGTGCCAGTCAGGGTGTGCACGATAAAGGTCACTGTCTTCCGAAATCATTTCGGGCTCAAACCACAAGCCGAATTTCATGCCCATATCGTTTACCTTTTTTGCAAGGGCGCCCATGCCGTCAGGCAATTTGTTCTTATCCTCTACCCAATCGCCAAGCGAGCAGTTATCGCTGTTTCGTTTGCCGAACCAACCGTCGTCCAGTACCATTAAATCAATACCTGCCGATTTAGCTTTTTCTGCGATTTTCAAAATCTTTTCTTCATTAAAATCAAAATAAGTTGCTTCCCAGTTGTTGATTAAAACGGGGCGCTCTTCATCGCGGTATTTGCCGCGGCAAAGGCGTGTTCTGTATAATTTGTGATAGATTCTGGACATTTTTCCGAAGCCCTCGTCCGAATACACCATAACTGCCTCGGGAGTCTGGAAAGTATCACCCTCATTTAAAGTCCAGTCGAAATCAAACGAGCTGATGCCGATGTAGGCACGCGCGGTGCTTTGGCCGCAAACATCAACGCCCGCCTCGAAGTTGCCGCTGTATACCAGGCTGAAACCATATACATCGCCCGCGTCTTCGGTTGCGTTTTTGCGGGACAGTGCATAAAAATTATTGCGGATGTGGCTTGTTGTTCCGCGGTTGCTGCCCATTTCGATTTTGGCGTGACCCAGCGGAATTTTTTCAATCATGCGCTCGCGCGCCCATGAACCGGGCAGATGCACAAAATCGAAATCCTTGTCCGCAAAATCAACGCTCATGCTCAAAACGGATTTTAAATGCACAGGCGCTTTCCCGCTGTTTTTATACTGAATACTGCGCGCAATTGCGTCGATCTCTTCAAAAACCGTGTACAAAAGCGTAGCTTCAAGGCCAGAATATTCGTCCTTTAAATAAATTTCAAGGGTTGTTGCCTCTGAATCGGATTCGGCATATGTAGCGGGCAGACCCGAAAGAGCGGGTTTTCCGCCGTAGATTTTATAGCCTTTGTATGAAAATTTCGAAACCGTGCCGCCGTTTTCATACTGCGCGTGGAAAGTCGGCTTTCTGTAGTCCGCGCTGCCGAAAGTGGAAAATTCCTGGGGCAGATAGTCACCGATCACACCGTTCGATGTGCTGTCCTCCGTTGCATAGTTCATATTAAACTGTCTTGCGTATTCTTCCACATTGCAAACAGACGAAACCTTTTTGCCGTAGTGCATGTGAAAGAGGTATTTGTCCTGAATAACCGCGAAAATATAGCTTGTATTTTTTGTTTGCAGGTTAAAAACCTTGTTTTTTTCGTCAAAGTAAATTGCCATATATTAAATCTCCTTAATCATCATATCCGTTGGGGTTTTGGCTTTGCCATCTCCAGGAATCAGCGCACATTTCCTTAATGCCTCGTTTTGCTTCCCAACCAAGCTATTTTTTTGCATTGGTTGCATCGGAGTAGCAGGTTGCAATGTCGCCGTCACGGCGGGGTTTAATTACATACGGGATTTTAACGCCGGTTGCATCTTCAAAGTTATGAACAATGTCCAAAACGCTGTAGCCGACGCCGGTACCTAAGTTATAAATACAAAGTCCTGCTTTTTCCTTGATTTTTTTAAGCGCTTTTACGTGACCGTCCGCCAAATCAACGACATGGATATAGTCGCGGACGCCTGTGCCGTCCGGCGTGTCGTAATCGTTGCCGAAAACGCCCAGTTCTTTTAATTTGCCGACAGCAACCTGTGTGATATACGGCATTAAATTGTTCGGTGTTCCGTTCGGATTCTCACCGATTGTGCCGCTTTCGTGCGCACCGATGGGGTTGAAGTAACGAAGAAGAATAACGTTCCATTCCTTGTCCGCAAACTGAATATCGGTTAAAATCTGCTCTAACATCGATTTTGTCCAGCCGTACGGATTGGTGCACTGTCCTTTTGGGCACTCTTCGGTAATCGGAACAAATGCCGGATTGCCGTATACCGTAGCCGAGGACGAGAAAATAATGTTTTTGCAGTTGTGATTGCGCATAACGTCAACCAAAGTCAATGTGCCCGCAATGTTATTTTCATAGTACTCCCACGGTTTGTGCACCGACTCGCCGACAGCTTTTAAGCCTGCAAAATGAATAACCGCATCAATTTTTTCGGCATCAAATATTTTGTTTAATGCCTCGCGGTCTAAAATATCCGCTTTATAAAACGGAACTTTTTTACCTGTGATTTTTGCAACGCGCTCTAAGGATTTTTCACTGGAGTTACAAAGGTTATCAACAACAACAACATCATAACCCGCATTCTGAAGCTCAACAACCGTATGGCTGCCGATATAACCGGCACCGCCTGTTACTAAAATTTTCATAAAGCAACATCTCCTTGTCCGCCGCCCTGCCGGCTTAAATTGAAATTAAGAACGCCTTTACCTGCAGGGAAAATAATAAGCGTTTTTTGCATAATATTTAACCTATACTATTATATATGAAAACTTCTCATTTTTCAAGTGTTTTTTTCATCTGCGGGAAAGATAATTTTATTTTGGGAACGAATCGTGTCTAAAACAGAAAGTGTATTCAGTGTATCGCGATTATATATATCGGGGTTTTGCTTTCCGAGCACCATATCGCAAAAGGCAGAAATTTCATACACCATGTCCCACTCGCATGCAGGAACGTTCAATTTTTCAGTTTCGCCCGTGCGCAAATACAGTGCAACGTCGGTCGGTGTGCCGACAGGCGAAAACAAAATACTTCCCTCCTCTCCTTGTATTTCACACGGAAGATAAGAATTGGAAATTTTTGAATAGGTCACTTCCGCCAAAAAGTCGGGATAAGTTAAAATCGCGGCACCGCAGCCGTCTATGCTTTGCTCCAATTGGTAAGATGAGGAATCAACCCGCGTCGGCTTTCCGAAAAGGGAGATTAAAACATGCAGCGGATACACGCCGATGTCCATTAATGCGCCGTTTGAAAGCTCGGGTCGAAAGGCATTTTCAATAATTCCACGCTTAAAATTATCATACCTCGAAGAATATTGACAATAGGAAAAAGTGACGTGCCGCACTTTACCGATTTTGGGTAAATTTTCTCGAATCAACGCATAACCCGGCGAAAAAACAGGGCGCATTGCCTCTAAAAACACAACGCCGTTTTCTTTTGCGGTCCGCAATAAAATTTCGGTTTCACGCGTATTTGAACACGCCGGTTTTTCACACAAAACATGTTTTTTATGCTGCAGCATGAAGAGTGCCTGCTCAAAATGAAGCGCCGTGGGCGATGCGATATACACCGCATCTGTTTCGGATTCCGCAAGTGCGCTTAAATCGGTAAAACGGTTCGGAATATTAAATTTTTCCTGAAACTCCATTGCCCGCTTTTCCGTTCTCGAATACACGCCATACAGCGAAAAATCGTCGCAGAGTTTTCCGCCGTTTATCATTTTTTCGGTTATTTTTCCCGTTCCGATAATCGAAAATTTAATCCTGCACAAAGTTATTCCTCCTCTGCTTTTCATGTTTATTATACCCTTTTAAAGGCTTAAAGTCAATCTAAGAATCGCTACTTTATCTTTAAAAATAGCATTATTTCATCAATTATTATCATATTTTAGGATTTTATATGAAAAAGATTGACAAAAATTGCCGATATGCTATAATAAAAGCAACTAAAAAGGAAAGAGGGAAAGATAAATGTTTAACAAACTGGGCGTTCAATTATATTCAATCCGCGACTTTATGAAAACAGAAAATGATGTGCGTGAAAGTTTTAAAAAATTAAAAGCAATGGGCTATGACCAGGCACAAACCGCAGGCTGTGCCATTCCGTATGAAACATTTGGGGAACTTGCCGAAAAAGAAGGCATTGAAATTGTCGGCACTCATGACAACTTTGATAAAATGAAATACAATCTGCCGCAGGCAATCAAAGACCACAAAGCACTGCACACCACCAATATGGGTATCGGCGGTTTTATGGTGCACAGCATGGAAGAAATCCGCGGCTTAATTGAAAATTCCAACGAACTTGCTGCAAAACTTGCCAAAGAGGGATTTAAATTTACTTATCATAATCACAGCCATGAATTCAGAAAATTCAACGGCAAAACGGCTATGGACTACTTTATCGAAGAATTTGACAAAGACAATATTTCGTTTGTTTTAGACACATACTGGGTTCAGCATGCAGGCGCAGATGTTTTAAAGACAATGAAGAGAATGGCGGGCAGAATCGATATTCTGCACTTAAAAGACATGGCTGTTAAAGACAATGACCCGTTTATCACAGAATGCGGAAACGGCAACTTAAACTTTGACGAAATTATTCCCCTTGCGGAAGAAATCGGCGTAAAATACTATGTTGTAGAGCAGGACTACTGCCCCGGCGACCCGTTTGAAAGCATTAAGCAAAGCAGCGACTATTTCCATAAACATTTTATGAAATAAAAATTTTATATGCCCCGCCAAGGTTACTTGGCGGGGCATATTTTTACAAAAAAACACGCCAATTAAGGCGTGTTTTTTATGCATTTTTCGGCATTCTTTGTTTTTTAAGCTCGGCAAAACATTTTGCGCAAATGTTTTTGCCCTTGTAATTGATCATATTTTCCGAATCGTTGCAGAAAATACAGGTCGGTTCGTATTTTTTTAAAATAATTTCCTGACCGTCCACCCAAAATTCAATAAAATCCTTGGATTTAATGTTCATTTTCTTTCTAAGCTCAATCGGAAGAACCAGTCTGCCCAGTTCATCCACCTGACGAATAATTCCGCTTGCCTTCATATGACAAGAACCCTCCTTATCTCTCTGTAATAAGGATTATACATGAAAATACGACATATGTCAACAGAATTTCTAATTTTTTCCAATTTTTGCATCGCCGATTTGATTTAAATCGTAAGGTGTTTCCTGATACAAATAGTAATTTATCCAGTTATTAAACAGCAGT
>CAKSHV010000098.1 GCA_934457515.1 uncultured Clostridia bacterium | reverse complement strand
ACCGACGGCTGCATAACCATAACCGACGCCAAATTCAAAAGCTGTTTTTGTCCGCCGGACAAATCGCTTGTTTTTTTATGAAACCACGTCTGAATCCCGAAAAACGAAGCCATTTCGGCAACGCGCCGTCGAATTTCTTCGGTGGGCATACCCAAATTTTCGAGTCCGAATGCCAATTCGTGCCACACCTTGTCGGTTACAATCTGCGTTTCGGGATTTTGCGACACAAAGCCGATAAAAGACGCCTGTTCACGCTCGGAAAGCTCTTCAAGGCGCTTTTCTTTAAACCAAATCGTCCCGCTTTTTTCACCGACGGGAGAAAGCGACGGTTTTAAAAGCCACAAAAGCGTTGTTTTTCCGCAACCCGAAAACCCGCAAATCGAAAGAAATTCGCCTTCGTTTACGGTAAGCGAAACCGAATCGAGCACGTTTTCCGCCGCGTGTGGATAGGCAAAGCTTACATTTTCGATTTTAAAACTTTCCATTTTCTATCCTCCCAAAGTTCGATGAATACAGGGCACAGGCATAAAAGCGAAAAGGCTGCAAAGCCGCTTAGTCCGTAAAGGGTAAACGGTGCGCCTTTCACCGACGGAAAAAAGCGGAAATGCATATGTCCCGTCATGGCGGCAATAAGGGTATAAATCCCCGAAAATAAAACAAAAATAAGCAAGAAAAGGTCGCGTTTTGTAAACACAAAATTTGAATACGCGCTTCGCTTGCCGGTGTTAAATCCCCGTGCCCGCATGCTGTCCGCCGCCTCTACAGCACCCTCCAACGCGCGGGTGATTAAAACCGATAAAACGGTAAGCCCGCTTTTTGCGCGGGCAATTAACGTTCCGGTTGACACATCGCACCCGAACGTGCGCTGCGCATTCGAAACCTCTTTCAGTTCTTTTATAAATGCGGGCACGAACCGCAGCGTCATGGAAAAAACAAGGGACAGTGACGGCACAATTTTGCCGAACAAATACATATATTTGTCGCTCGTCATCACCTCATTAAAACAGGAAAACCAGCAAATGACCGAAAGCAGCAAAACCGCCGCAAACGCGCCGTAAAAAATAGATTCTTCGGTCAGCGGATTTCCGTTCGGAAAATAGGTCAAAATCGTTACGCCCGCATGATTAAAGGCGGGGTTTATAAGCGCTGCCGCCAAAAAAAGCGGCAGCGTGTACAAAATCCGTTTAGCCGTCTGCTTTGCGCCTTTCATAAGCATAAAATAGATGTGCGCGCTGAAAAAGGACACCAAAAGACACACCGGGTGCATAAAAAACATGGAAAACCCGATGACAAATAAAAAATATATGAAATTTACAACCGGATGATAGTTTTTAAATTCATACATATCCTAAAACGTTCCCCCGCCGATATCGGCACCCAAATCGCAGGTGTACAGCCACTCGATTTTGTCGCCGTCTTTTAAAATATATTTCGAGCACCCAAAGTTCGGAAAAACGCCGTTTACCCGATACATCCAGCCTGACAGTTCCCCGCAGTCAAACTCATATAAATTGGCAATTCCCTCAATATATGCGCTTTTATACAGGGGCGTGTTTTCAAACTCCATGTGAATTTGGTTGTTCTTCATTTCGCGTAAAAGAACATCGAACACACTTTCGCCCTCGTGAAACGAAACTTCTCTTTCCGCATAAATCACGCCGTCCGGCGGAACAAGCTCAACCTTTTCTTTATCCAGCCAATCCATGTGATTTAAAATGCTGTCGCACCGAACCGAAAGGGTGCAGGTTGGATCTTTATTGCCCTCTTTGCCCTGTTCGGCAGCGGCGGGCGTACTTTCGGTTACAGCCGCTGCTGCGGGCGGATTTTTTTCATCCTGCGGTTTTTTTTCCGCCATTTTTTCGGCAAGCGCAATTTTTTCTTCTGCCGTCATATGCGTGCCGTCCGCCTTTTGCGGCTTTTCAGACAAATCGGTTTCCGATTTGTCCGTCTTTTCGGACGTTGTTACAGCGGTTTCCGCTTTTTCCTCGGTTTTCGGAACGGAAAAGCCGCGGAAAGAAGGCGTTCCGCTGCCGTACCAGAACGCAAAAGCAAGTACAAGCAAAACAGCCGCTGCGCTAATTATTTTATTTTTGTATTTTTTCAAAGGTGAAAGCACCTCTTTCATAAAAGGTTTGCATACTTAAGCGTGCGGTAAAGCATATCCGCAATTTCGCCGCGGGTTGCCGCGTCATGCGCCCGGACGGAAGATGCGTCTTTCGGCAAAATGTCGTTTTGCATTAAATAAGAGATTGCCTCACTCGCCCAGGGGGAACAATTTAGATTGTCAACAGCCGTTTTGCTTTCAGTACTTTTCATGTTCAGTGCCGAAAGCACACGGTAAATCTGAACCGCCGCCTCCTCACGCGTAACAAAACCATTCGGATTAAATTCCGTTTTGGAAACACCTTTCACAATGCCGTAGCGATAGGCGGTATTCACGTCTTTTATAAACCAATCCGATTTGTGCACATCTGAAAAGGCATTTCCGTTTAATTTCTCAACACCCAGCGCGCGGACTAAAATCGCCGCAAATTCCGCCCGCGTTACGTTTGCATCGGGCGCAAACTCGGTTTCGGATTTTCCGCTTATAATTCCTCGCTCGGCAAGTGCCTCAATCGGCTTTTTATTTTTGTGATTTATTATATCCGTAAATGTTTTTCCTTTTGATACAATGTTTAGCTTTTTAACCGTCGACGCAAGATTATTATGACCCGTTTGCACATCGGTTATGTGATACAAAGCACTTTTCCCGTCATTAAAGCGCTGCGTAGCAACAAGCGCATAAAAACTCTGCTCGGTTGCCATTTCATTCACTTCCCCATCTAAAACATGCTTAAATCCGCTGCCATTTACATAATACGTGCGAAGATTATCAATTAAAGTGTGTCCGTTTTTCACAAAACGCGCGTCGGTTGCAGGAATATTTAAAGATGAAAGAGCAACTATCACCTGCGCCGCGCTTTCGGCGTTTTCCTCGCTGCCATATGCGTATCCGCCGTTTGCGGTCTGCATTTCGGAAAGTTTTAAAAGGGCACGGTTAGTTGCGTCTTTCACGCGCGTGTCCGACTGATAGTTAGACAGCGCCTGCAATGCCATGGCGGTTATGTCCGCGTCCGGCGTGTCGCCGAAAAACGCCCAGCCGCCGCCCGAAATTTCACCGTTTAAGATAAAATCGATGTACATTTCCCTGGTCGCCTGTGTTTCGGCACCTTCTGCAACCGGCATTTCGTAATTGCCGGAATCTAACGCAATCAGCGCAAAAATCGCGCCGTTAATGCCTTGTTTTACCGTTTTATTAAAGTCGCCGAGGGGCTCTAACAAATTATACCCCGCGACATCTCTCGGGTCTTTTGAAAGCGCGGTTAAAGCAATCGAAACTCTTGCGTAGTCGGTGTATCTTCTCTCACTTAACACGCCGTTTTGCGATTTGACATACGCCTCAACATTTTGGTAGTATTTTTCAAAATACGAATCATCTATCGGTTTATCACTTCGTTTCAAGCCGAAAACAAGCCATTCACCGCCGACCGAACCGTAGGTTGGTTCGGGAACGTTTGATACAAGATATGTTGCAACATCTGAAATCAGTGCATTTAAATCGTTCTCTGCCGTGAAAGGCACTTCTGCAAACAAAAACAAAAGCAGAAATGAAACCGCCAAAATACCCGCCGTTATCTTTTTCTTCATATTTTCAAAAATGCCCCCTTAAAAGACGGCAAAAGCGAGCGGACTTATTTCGTCCGTTCGCATGCCGTTTAAAAGATTCAATCGGCAGCAAGCCGCTTGCGGCCTGCTGTGCTCCGATTCAATAAACACATCTTAAACACAAGCTGTGTTTATTATACCACTATTTTAAAACATTTTCAATATAGCGCATGAAAATTGCCGCAACTTCCGCACGGGTTGCACCGGCATGCGGTTTAAGTTCTTTATTGTCCGTGCCGTTTAACAGTTTGTTTGCAACCGCCCATTTTATAGCATGGGCTGCCCAGTCGCTTATATTCTCGCTGTCTGCAAATGCCGAAAGGTCTGCCGCGCCGGTGCTGTCATTTTTCTTAAATGCCGCATAGCGGTTTAAAATTGTTGCCAGCTGCTCACGCGTGATATTGCCGTTTGGGTTAAATTCCGTTTCGGAAACGCCCGAAACAATGCCGTTTTGCGCTGCCCACAGAACCGCTTTCGTGTACCACTCGTTTTCAGCAACATCCGTAAAGTGAATATCACCCGAAACATCAGGCTGATTTTCCAAACGGTACAGAACCGTAACGAGCATAGCACGCGTCATGGTGCTTTCGGGAGCAAACTCCGTTTCAGAAACGCCCGAGAACAGTTTCTTATTAACTGCATATTCCACTGCGCTCTTATACCATGCATTATCCTTCACATCGGTAAACGGGAGCGCAGTGCTTGTGGTTTCGTCTGCTTTTTCCCATTTTGCATAAAGGGTGAACGAACCTGTTACTTTTGCGCTAAAGTCGTAAGCCTTCTTTAATGCCTTGTCGGTAAACCAGCCTTTAAACACATAGCCCTCGCGGGTCGGATCTGTCGGCTTTGTTACCTTTTTGTCCTTTTCAATGCTTTGGCTTTTCACATTCGTGCCGCCGTTTGAGTCAAACGAAACAGTATAAACATTTGCTTTGTCGTCTTTCTTGCTGCCCCCCGAAGACCACTGCTCCGAACCCTGCTCTTTTGTATAGTCGTCGGTGTAATGGAACACGATTCTGTCGTAGTTTTTAACGCCCTGTTCCGCAACACCCTTATTTCCGTGAACTCCGTTCATGGTGAACATCCAGCCCGAGTTTACGCCGTTGTCAAATTCACCGAGACCGTTAATTTTGGAAATGTAGTTTCCGTCCGCATTCACAAAGGTGTATTTTCCGTTAAGCGCCTTTTCAAATACGTCCAAAACGGTCGCGGGCGAATCGACTTCGATTACGGTCTGTTCAATCCAGGTCTTTAAATTTTTGCCTCTTAAAGTGTGTACCTCATCGCTTTCTCCATGCTTATCATCACCCAAAAGTGTGAAATATACTTTAATTTTGCCGGTCGATGCAGGTGCTGCATCTTTTGTTACAATAAGGATTACGGTGTGTGTTATGCCATCTTTTTCGCCGGTGATTACAAATTTGTTTTCGCCGGTTTCAAGTTCGTATTCCTCTTTAACCGCTTCGCCGTTAATGGTAAGGGTTACGTCTGCGCCGGCAGTCGGAACAATGTTTACCGAAGATATGCGATAGCCGACCGATTCCGCATAGGTTTTTCCGTCTTTGGTTTCGCAAACACGAACCGAGCCGCCTGCGGTGATTTTCACGCCCTCAATCAGGTCGTTTTTCTCTTCTGCCGTGCTTGTTAACTTCAAAAGGTAAATTTCAGGCTCTTTATCACCGTTCTGAACGACAATGCGGACTTTTCTTTCACCCGATTCTTTGGTAACCTTAAAGCCGTCTGCCGTGCCGTCTGCTGCAATTCTCTGATTGTTTACATAAATATTATCGTCTTCGGCTGCACCGTTTACAGCAACCGAAACGTATTTCATGTCGCCCAAATCCGCGCTGTATACGTTTTTGTCTTCCGTAAACGGAATAACAATGTTTTTCGCGCCGTCGGATACGGTAACACCTGTAATTCCCGCGGTTTTGCCAACCTCGGTTTCCTGCGGCAGCGTGCGGAAAACACCCGAGATTTCAGGCGATTTTTCACCAAAACTGCTGTGCCAGATGTTCGACGCGGTAACAAGTTTTACATAGTGGAACGCTTTGCCCGAAACGTCAACCGGGTTGCCGTTTTCGTCAACCGCCCACTTTAAGTCAAAGCCGTTTGTCTGTAAATCAAAATTTGTATTATCGGTATAAGGATTTACATCCGCACCGATTGTGCCGTTTGTAAAGCAGTCCGCATAACCCCATTTAACCGGATATGCATCGGTTGCCTCGCCCAAAACTGCGTCTTTTCCGTTTCGTGCAGGGAGCAAAATGCCCGAAAGAGTAATGTCTTCCGTTTTGCCTGCCGGATAAAGACCGGAATAGGATGCGCCGTCATTGCTGTTGCCCAAAGAGTCATGCCATGCGGTTTTTCCGTTTGCCGTTTTGGAATAGGTTACGGAATAATTCCATTTAACGCTGTCATCATAGTGTGCCGAACCCGCGAGGGCATACCATGTGC
>CAKSHV010000097.1 GCA_934457515.1 uncultured Clostridia bacterium | reverse complement strand
GCACTTTTAACCGAAGAGCGCCGCGCGACCGGCATATTCGGCATTTTAAATATTAAAGAAAATACGGTTATATCGAACCTGAAAAAATACCGTCGGTTCGGCATTTTGAACGAAAAGGCAATGCGCAAAGATACGCAGCAGTATATCGAGGCAATGCGCACCAAAACCCCGTCGCAGGACACGAAAATTCAAACGCTGTCGGGCGGCAATCAGCAAAAGGTTATCTTAAGCCGCTGGCTTTTGACCAACCCCGAGGTGCTGCTTTTGGACGAGCCGACCCGCGGTATCGACGTCGGCGCGAAATATGAAATTTACCAGCTGATTATCGATTTGGCAAAAAAAGATAAGGTGGTTATTATGGTTTCCTCCGAAATGCCCGAGCTTCTCGGCGTATGCGACAAAATTCTTGTTATGTCGGGCGGCAGACTTGCGGGCGAAGTAGACGCAAAAACCGCAACGCAAGAGGAAATTATGACCCTTGCCGCAAAGTATGTATAAAGGGAATAGGAGGTAATGAAAGTGAATGTCGTAACGAATTTAAAAAATAAATATTTAAGCTATAAAGCACTGGAAGGCAGAGACAAGAAAACCTTCTGGAAAGAATTTTTCATTAACAATGCGCTGTATATATTGCTGATTATCGCAATTATATACACATATACACAAAACCATAAGTTTTTGGGAACCAGTTCCATTGTGAACATTATCAGCCTATCGGCAGCGAACCTGCCCATTGCCTGCGGTATTGCGGGCTGTATCGTACTTACGGGCACCGACCTTTCGGCGGGCCGCGTTGTAGGTCTTACGGCATGTATTTCCGCATCGCTTTTGCAGGCGGTGACCTACGCTTCCAAAATGTTTCCCAACCTGCCGGTTATCCCCATCCCGCTGGTTATTTTGCTGGTCATTTTAGTGGGCGGCATCGTAGGCTATGTAAACGGTTTTTGTGTTGCAAAGTTCAAACTTCATCCCTTCATCGTAACTTTGGCGACTCAGCTGATCGTATACGGCGCATTGCTGATGTATATCATGATTAACGGAAACAACGGTCAGCCCCTTTCGGGTCTTGATATTTCGTTTAAAAACTTCGTGACGGGCAGCTTTTTGTCTATCGGCGGCGTTGCCATTCCGAACTATGTTTGGTACGGCTTGATTGTGGTTGCGCTCATGTGGTTCATCTGGAACAAAACAACGTTCGGCAAGAACATGTTTGCGGTTGGCTCGAACCCCGAGGCTGCAAACGTTTCGGGTGTTGACGTTGTGAAAACCACGATTTTGGTGCATATGCTTGCAGGTATGATGTATGGTGTAACCGGTTTTATCGAAGCGGCAAGAATCGGTTCGAATTCGGCGGCAACGGGTTTGAACTATGAGTGCGACGCAATCGCAGCGTGCGTAATCGGCGGCGTTTCGTTTGTCGGCGGTACAGGCACAATCGGCGGCGTTGTTGTGGGCGTGTTCCTGCTCCGCATCATCTTCGTTGCATTAAACTTCCTTTCGATTGACGCAAACCTGCAGTACATTATCAAGGGTTTAATCATCCTGGTTGCGTGCGCAATCGATATGCGTAAATATTTGGTTCGTAAATAAGGGGAATTGCTATGAACGAACAGGGAAAAAATCAGGTGCCGGACACTGAAAATACAAAAAAGAAATGGTTCGGCAGAGGAATTTACGGCAGCAAAGACGTTCCGATTCGGGTTTTGGATACGGCAATCGGTGTTTTAATCGCCGTTATCTTAATTATGATTTTATATTTTGCCGTAAACGGCGGGTACACTGTTTCGTTTGATTCGGCGGGCGGAACCGAGGTTACGGCGCAGAAATTAAAGCACGGCGCGCATATTAAAGAGCCGGAGGCGCCCCTGAAACCGGGCTACACCTTAGAGGGCTGGTACACCGGCGTGGACTTAGAGAAAAAGTGGGATTTTGACGCCGACACGGTGGAGGAAAAAACAAAGCTTACCGCCAAGTGGGTTCCCGCAAACATTCTTGTTCGGTTTGACACCGGGGGCGGGGAGGAGATAGACCCCATAACCGTAACCTACGGCGAGCCGTACGGCAGCCTGCCCGAGCCGAAAAGAACGGGCAAAACCTTTGACGGCTGGACGTTCAGCGGCAAAGACATCACCGAAAGCACAACCGTGTTTGCAACAGACGAGCATGTTTTGTATGCCAAATGGAAATAGTTAAAAAGCGGGCGCGTTTTTATTCACTCCTTGCGCCCTTAGCAAAAAGCGCCCTTCGGGGCGCTTTTTGTGTGCCGATGAAATCGGCACTTTCAAAGAAAAAATTCCCTTTATTTTCAACTTTCCAACCTTCCGCTTATTCACTCTTCCCTCATATGTAGGAAACGGCGATTTTCGACGTCTCGAAAAAGGCGCCCGTAGGGGCGCCTCGTTTAACGCGTGCAAGCAGGTTAAACGAAAAAGGAGGTGCAGCGAAGCGGGTGAGGTTTTGCCGAATAGACGAAAACGAACAAAGCATAGCATGCACCGACGCGGTGCGCCCTTAAAAAGGCATTTGCATATCATGCAAATGCCTTTTTAACTCGCCTTGAATTATTTTTCAAACATAATGTTTGAAATGCCGCCGGGGATTTGCTTTGTGCCAAATCCAATGTTCCATTCGGGCGTTTGGTTCATTTTGATGCAGTAGTCATTTTCCGTTTCGCCAAACAGGGGCGCAAGGGTGCCGGTTTGCTCAAATGCAAACGAAACTTCCGTTCCCGAAAGCGAATCGGGAATCGGAATAACAGCCGCGCTTTCGGCGCTTTCGCCAATCTCTTTTCCGTTTGCAAACACGCGCGTGAAACAGTCGGACGTTTCAAACTTCATGGTTTTTGCACCAATCGGCACCTTTATGTTTGCCTCGAACATACACGTGCCGTAGAAAAAGGCGCTGTTTCCCTCTGTTTTTCTCTTTCGGATTTCGTTTTTCTCACTTT
Source organism: uncultured Clostridia bacterium (assembly GCA_934457515.1). Taxonomy (GTDB): domain Bacteria; phylum Bacillota; class Clostridia; order RGIG6154; family RGIG6154; genus RGIG6154. The sequence goes on along the minus strand of CAKSHV010000097.1, from coordinate 3,265 downwards.
CAAAATCACCCATGATTATGCAAATCGGCAAATACAGCCGCTCTTCGCTTTTGCCGTCCGCCGCGCTTAACACGTGCGTTCCTTTTGAAAGGGTAACGGGAGCGGATACCTTATACAAATTGTCAAGTCCGTTTCCGAGTTCCGTGCTGCCTTTACCTGCCGCAATCGGCTTGCCGTCCAGCAAAAGTTCTTTTTGCTCCGGATAGATGCGGACAAAAAATTTGGCGCGCACTTCGTCTTTTACCTCAAAGGGGAACGGTTCCCAAAGATAGGGGCGCAGAACCCCGTTTTTGTACGAAACGGAAAAGGTCGGATTTTCAGCTTTTTCGGTTTTTAAATCAGTCAAATCTTCTTTTAAAAGCACCTGTCGCGGATATAAAACGGTATTATAAACCTTTCCGCCGGCATGAATTTCAACCTTGCGCTTTTTGCCCTCTTCTTCGGTGCAGTCGGCAATGATAAACGTGCCGTCCGCATAGGTTTTCACAAACACGCCTTTAGCAAGCGCGCCGTTTTCCAAAACGGAAACAGTGCGGACAACTTTTTTGTTGCACCATGCCGCAATATCAGTCACCTTTTTATCTGTTTTCGCCTCATAAACGCCCTCCGCCGTAACGCGCAGCGCGTTATCTTTGCCTTTCTCTTCGGTAAACCCAAAGGAAACCTGGGCGTTTAACAGCTCCATGAACTGGTTTTGCAAAACCGCCTCGCAGGCGTCTGCCTTGTCCTGATGCTGTGCATTAAAATACTCTGCAATCTGCGCGCGGGGGTATTCAACCAAAACCGCGGGCGCGCTTTCTTTTTTGGCAAACGCCGCCGCTTTCTCCGCCTCTTTGCAGAAAAGCGCGGTTGCCTTGTAGTCGGGCGTCATGGAACATTCGGCGTTGAAAAAGTGGCGCAGCAGATGATAGTTGCCTTTTGCGTCTAAATGCGCAACCGCAATGAAATAGTTGCTTATGCCAAACGCCGCCGCCATGTATAAGCTGCGCTTTTTGCGGTTAAAGGTCATGTTGCAGGGCCCAAGCGCAAAAAGCTCAATCATGGTTTCGCCGCCCTTTGCGCGTTTCACGCAGTCAATATGCGCATACGTGGTCAGCATGCCGCCGCGAATGCGGGTTTGAATATCGTCAATACCCGGAATGTGAATTTCTTTTAACACCTCCATGGTGCTGCCGTTCGAGCGGATTCCGCGCGCAACCGCGTGGTCGTCCAGTAAATGTCCCGTAAGCAGCACGCCGTGCGTTTTGCACCAGTCAGCCAAACGCCCGATGTAGCAGTTTTTCATGCGCGCACCAAGTAAGTCATTTACGTGAAGAATGAAATCTTTCGGCGCGCGGTTATCATAATAAAGCGACGCGTCGGCAAACAAATCCGAGCCGTATGCCTTTTTATACTCTTCCTCCATGCCCTCGTAAAACACAATTTGGTTGGTGTTTTCGGCAATGTAGTTAAAGCAGGGCTCGTCGGTGAAAATGCCGCGGATGACCTTGCCGAACTTGTCTTTAAACCGCGTGTAATACGCCTCGTGCGTAAACCTGATAAAGGTTTTAACCGAATCGGGATTCAAAAGATCCGGAAAACGGCTGTCCGACACGATTTTTATTGCGCCGTCCTCTTGAATCAGCTTTTTGCTCCAAAACAGGTGGCTTTCTTTCTGAATCCGGTTGCCGCAGCTGCCGGACGGCCAGTTAAACTCGTCATACAGCCAAATTTTCATGTTGTTTTCTTCGCAAACCGAAATGGTGTCCGAAACCACCTTAAACCATTCCTCCGAAAGGTAAGGAACCAAGCACCCCGAGCGCGGGTAAATCAAAACCTCGCCGATACCGACCGAGCAAAACGCCTTGATTTCCCGCTCAATGTCCTGTTTTTGCGGGTGCCCCGTCAGGGCAAACATTGGAATAACGGAATTCATATTTTATCACACGCCTTATTGTTTTTTACTTGATTATATCATTTTTTGTGGTATAATCAATATGTAAACGAAACAAAAATCTTTCTGAAATAAAGGTGATTGAAATGAACACGCATTTTCCCTTCGTGCGCTATGCCGAAAAAAGCCGTATTTTCATAAATGCGCCCGTTTTTGCCTACGACTGCCGCATGCTTTATATTTTAGAGGGGCGGGGCACGTTTTCGTGCGGGGATTTTAAAGCTGATTTAAAGCCCGACACGCTGGTTTACTATCCCGCAGGCAGCTGCTATCAAATCGAGGGCGATGAAAAAAACGCGCTTTTGTTTTACACGCTGAATTTTGATTTCGATGCGGAAAATGCGGATATAAAGAACGCGATTTTGCCTGTCGGCGCGCGGGATTTTCAAAAAGAAAGGCTGATTTCTTCGCATCTGCACGGAGAAGACAATCTGTTTTCCGCGCCATTTTTTGTGGAAAACGCAAGCGCACTGAAAGAGGAAATTGAGAATATTTATCGTGAACAGGAAAGCAATTTATTGCAGAAAGACGAGTGCTGCGGCGCATATCTAAAGCTTGTTTTAAATGGACTGATTCGCATGAAAAGCTGTGCCCATGCGGATGATACCGCCTTTCGCAAAACCCTGGATTATATCCGTCAAAACTATAAAGAGAAGCTTGACAATAAAAAAATTGCCGCGGCGCTTAACTATCATCCGAACTATTTAAACGCCGTGGTGCGCGGCAAAACAGGGCTTTCGCTTCATCGCTATATTACGGATTACCGCATTCAAAAAGCCACGCATCTGCTGTGTTCAACCACCCTTTCGGTGGCGGAAACGGCAGAACTGTGCGGCTTTGTGAACGCCAATCACTTTTCGGCGTGTTTTAAGAAAAAAACGGGCATATCACCTTTACGTTACAGAAACGCCAACTTTTTTGATTTTCCGAACAAGCAGAAGATAACAGATTGAGTGCGAAACCGCGGCGATTCCCTGGGTTATCGGGTAGATAACCATCAACGTTTCAAGAGATCTGCTTCGGTCAAACACCGTGTAGACCCAAAGCAGACGGATGCCGCACAACGCGCGGCGGTTTTGTATTCCAAAACAAAAAGCGGCAAAAGCTCTGCCGATGCAAAGCCTTTTCCGCTTATCTTGCCGACTCATATCTTCTGCGATATATTTTGCGAGTCTTTTCTTTTATGATTAAAGTATACCGCAAAGACGTGTTTATTTTTTGTCTGATTTTAGAAAAAACTGTGAAAATTTCCTGCCGGGAATGTGCATAGGGGACAGGCTTTTAAACGGAAAATTGAAAAGGCGTCCTATGGAATCAAGAATAGATAAAACA
>CAKSHV010000096.1 GCA_934457515.1 uncultured Clostridia bacterium | reverse complement strand
GGACAAGCGCATTGAAAAGGCGCTTTTAAACCTGCCGCAATCCGAAAGCGGCGCCGAAATTGTTTTTAAAAACGAAGAAACGGACGATGAGGCATACACGCTTGAATTAAGCGACAAAATTATCATCTCCGCCCACAGCGCCAAAGGCGTTTTTTACGCGATTCAAACGCTGCGCCAGCTGTTTTGCATGCCTGAAATTCCAAAATGCAAAATTTCGGATAAGCCGGATTTTGCGGTCCGCGGATTTTATCAGGATTTAACCCGCGGCAAGGTAGCAAAATTAGAAACACTTAAAAAACTTGCGGATAAGTGCGCCTATTTTAAAATCAACACCATTCAGCTTTATGTAGAGCACACCTTTCCCTTTGAAGAGTATAAAGATGTAAATGAAAAGTTTGGTTACATGACCGCCGAAGAAACCAGGGAATTTGACGATTACTGCTATGAAAATTTCATCGAGCTTGTCCCCTCCCTTGCAACGTTCGGACATTTATATGAGCTTTTAAATCAACCCAAATATGCCCCGCTCCGCATTTTAAAAGACTATAAACCCGAGTCGCATTACTGGTGGGAGCGCCAACGCCACCACACCATCGACCCGCGGGAAAACGGCAGCTTTGAAATGATAAAAAGTCTGCTTGACCAATACATGCCCCTTTTCCGCTCGGACAAATTCAACATCTGCTGCGACGAAACCTTTGACCTTGACCACTGCGGTTTGACGCCCGAGGAAAGCGGAAAAATTTATATCGATTTTGTGTGCAAAATCATTGACTATGTGCGCTCGAAGGGCAAAACGCCCATGATGTGGGCGGATATTTTGCTGCAGCACCCCGAGGCGGCGTCCCGCCTTCCTAAAGACGTGCAGCTTTTAAACTGGTGCTACAGCTCTAATCCGAACGAAAAAACATTTAAAACAATCGCATCCATGAACCGCACCCAGATTGCATGTCCCGGAACCAGCTCCTGGTCAAGCTTTTGCGAAATGACCGATATTGCAAACGACAATATTGTAAACATGGCATATTATGCAAAAAAATACAATGCCGCCGGCATTTTGAATACCAACTGGGGCGACATCGGCAACGTGTGCAGCATCGCCCTTGCCATGCACGGCTTGGCGCTCGGTGCCGAGCAGAGCTGGACTGCAACAAAAACCATGCCGAGTGATTTCGATTCGCGCCTGAATGCGCTGGTTTACCAAAGCGAAAACGGTTCGGATTTTGTTAACCGAATCGGAAAGCTTTGCTTAAAGCTCAGATGGCTCAGCTTTATTCAGAAATATTCCGACGGCATTTACGGCAAATCGTCTTTAAACCCGAATTTGCCCAACGAGGACACAATTCGGACCGCCGCGGCAGACGCTGCCGTCTTAAAAGCGGAAATCGAATCGGACGGCGCATTAAAACCCGCATACAAAAAGGAAATGATTCTCGCGGTGGAGGCACAGCAAATCTTAGCGCGCTTTTTTGCAAAGCTTATCGGCTGCACTGCGCCGAACGCACCCGATGTTAAGGAATGGCTTTCGCGCTATAAAGAAGCGTGGCTTTCCAAAAACAAGCCGAGCGAACTTGATGAAATCGAACGCGTATTTTTGGATTTTGACCAAAAATAAATTCAAAAAGGGTGTGGAAAACTCCGCACCCTTCATTTAAAATTCGAACCTGTCATGTATTAAAAACAAAAAATCATACTTTGGAATGGTGACAAAATCAAAATAGTATGATATACTAAATTGTATTCAAGTCGAAAGGAGGTTTTAAGAATGAATATTGCCATATGTGACGACCGGGAAAACGAACTTGAAAATATTCGCAGCATTGTGCAGGACTATGCAATATCCCACCCCGAGTTTATGCTTAAGCTCAGCTGTTTCTTGAACCCTCTCGATATGATAGACGACATCCGAAAAAACGGCGCGCCGGATATTGCCCTGCTTGATATTTGCATGCCCGGCATTTTGGGAACGGAGATTGCAAAAGAGCTGCAAAGCATAAATGAAGAAAATACAGATATTGTGTTTTTAACGACCAGTTCCGATTACGCCGTCGAGGCGTTTTCTCTGCACGTAACCGACTATTTAACAAAGCCGTTTGACAAAGAACGGCTTATAAACACACTTGACAGGTTAATTGAAAAGCGGAAAAACCGCTTATATGTGCCCGTAACGTCCGGCCGTGAAATTCATCGCATTGATTTATACAATGTATTGTATATGGAATCTAAAAATCACAGCGTTGAAATTCATTTAAAATCGGGAAAATCGATTAAAACGCGCACCACCCTTGCAGACATAAAACACATGTTTTACAACGCAAGCGGTTTTATATCGGTCGGTGCATCGTATATTGTAAACTTAAGGTGCGTACAAAGCATTCTGCAAACCGAACTGATTATGACAAACGGACAGAAAATTCCCGTTCCGCGGCGCTTAAGAAATGATGTGAAAGAGCAGTATTTTGATTTTTATCGTGAGGAGGCAACGAAAAAATGATACATATGCTTGCAGCCTGGCTTCTGCTTGGTATTTCGCACCTGCTTTGCTTTTGGGCAATGACCGAACCGAAATATTCTGCGCGCAAAACCGCCCTTATATATTCGCTGTTCTGCGCAGGCTTCGTGTGCATTATAACCCTTTCTTATGTTATTCTCGATGACAGTCCCGGATTTTACGCTGTTGTCTTTACATCCACAATCATAATGGCGCTTTTTGTTTTCACACTTACCTCTGCCGACCCTGTCTGCAAAAAGATTTTTCTGTTCATCAGCTATGCAAACGTGTTTTCCATCTTTGTTTGCCTTTCACTTATTTTTTGCAGTCTGTTTTTAAAAGGCGCATCAAGCCTTGTTGTCTATTATGCAAGAAACGGCATAAGAACCGTTTTGTTCATTCCGACGGCTCTCATTTATATTAAATTCCTGCGTCCGAAAGTTCGTGCCGTGTCGGGAAAACGCCGCAAAACGTGGTACGCCATATCGCTTGTAACGCTTCTGTTTTTGGTGATATTCGCGCTGCTTGTGGTGCTGTTCTATTCCGAATATCCGAATATTTACAAATACATTCCGTTCTTTGCGGTATCTATTTTGGTTTACATGGCTATTATATGGGTTATTTTCGGTACAATCGAATCTATGATTGATGAATCCAACACCGAGCTGGTCAACCAAAATGTCACCTATCTGCAGAGGCAGTTAAAAACCGCAAGGGAAAACGAGCTGTGGGCAAAGACCGTCCGTCACGATTTCAGGCATCATAATCAAAACATTGTATCTATGCTCCAAAAAGGCGACGTTCAGGAGGCGCTGCACTATTTAGAGCAGTATGATGAAAGTTTAGACGCGGCAAAAGGCGGCGAATTTTGCCCAAATATTACCGTAAACGCCATTTTAAGCAGTTTTTACGCAAAAGCGCAGAAGATGGGCATTTCGGTTTTGATTGAGGCGGACACGGCAGAAAACACGCCGATATCCGACATGGACTATGTTGCGATTTTGTCCAATCTTTTGGAAAATGCCGTAAACGGCTGCACGGAATGTCATTCAAAAGGCGAAATTAAGGTGAATATAAGAACGGTTGCGGACAAAACCGTTATCGTGTGCTCCAACCCCTGCCGAAAAGACATTTTCATCGAAAACAACATGATTAAAAACCGCGGCATCGGAATTGCCAGCATGCTTTCCGCAATCCGTAAGTACGACGGCAACATGAAATACAGTATGGCGAACAGAATTTTAACCGTTTGCATCATATTGAACGCCTAAACAAAATACCAATTGTGTTCCAAAATCGACCAATTACGGCAAAAGCCACCCAAAAGGGTGGCTTTTTTGTTATACTTAAACTGTAAACGGTTGTTCGGAGGTGAGAACAGTGTTTTTCAAAAAGAAAAAAGTGACATTTGAAAAGGTTGCAAAATTTAACTACGAATTAGATACCAACCAAAAGTTAAAAGAAGAGCTTAAAAATCTTGCACTTTCAAGAAACGACCTAAACAAAACCGAATATCTGACAAAAATGTTATCGCTGTTTCGCGCCGAGGGACTTACTCTTTCGCTTAAAGAGTTGGATATGCTCCTGTTGCTGCGAAACAAAACCGACCAGATGCTGCTTGAAAAAACGAAGTAACATATGTAAATTTCATATGATTTGGCAAAAGTCAATTCTGTTTTAAAAAGCCTGTAATTCATTTTGGAGGAGAATTATAATGGAAAAAACAAAGCGATTATTTGTTATTAATATCAACATAATGCTTTTTTCATTCGTTGGAATTTTTTCAAAGCTTTGTGCAAACAGCATCGGAAAACACGGAGTATTTCATATGCAAACTTTTACATACGCAGTGCTTATCCTGATAAACTGCGGCATGTATGCCATATTCCGGCAACAGGATTTAATGCGTTTGGATGAAAATACCGCTGCGCACGAAGCGGTTTACAATATATGGAGCCTTTTGTGGTCGGTGCTGATTTTTTCCGAAACGGTAACCGTCGGAAATATTGTCGGAACAATGCTAATTATTGCGGGAATTTGGGTGATGCAAAGTGAGTAATTTTTTAATGATTCTAAGTGCGCTGATTACTGCCCTTTCGCAGATTATTTTGAAAAAAAGCGCAAGCAAAACATATAAAAGCATGATTTTTAAATATGTAAATCCGTATGTTTTATTTTCATACACATGCTATGTCGGCGTGCTTGTCTTAAATGTGTTTATATACACAAAGACGGACTACCGCTTCGGCGTGGTTATAAATTCCGTGTCCACCGTGTTTGTCATGCTGCTTTCGCACTTTATTTTGAATGAGTCCCTTACCCAAAAACGCGTTGCCGGCAACATTATCATCATCTGCGGCATTTTAATATTTATGCTCTTTTAAAAAAAGTGTGTGCAGCATATGCCGCACACACAGACTGTCGAATGCTCTGCTAAAGTGTCGGTTAAACCGATACTTTAATAGCGCATTTTCTTATCTTTCATTTCGTTTAATTGGTTCATAATTTCGCCGAAACGCTGGAAGTGCACAATTTCGCGCTCGCGCAAAAAGCGCAGCGGGTCAATCACGTCCGGGTCGTCTGCCAAATCCAAAAGATATTCATACGTCGCGCGCGCTTTTTGTTCCGCCGCCATGTTTTCCGTAATGTCTGTCATAGGGTCACCCGTCGACTGCATACATGCCGCATTGAAGGGCACACCGCCCGCCGACATGGGATAAACGCCGAGCCCGTGGTCAACATACATCGGACCGTACTGCTCCATAATCTCTTTGTCCGAAGACCCCTTTAAAAGCTGACGCACCATCGCACCCACAATTTCCATATGCGCAAGCTCTTCCGTTCCGATGTCTGTAAGTGCGCCCTTCGCCTCTTTTGTCGGCATGGCGAAACGCTGTGAAAGATACCTTAGTGATGCACCGAGTTCTCCGTCCGGTCCGCCGTACTGCGTTATAATCAGTTTTGCCATTGCCGGGTTCGGCGTTTTAATGCTTACCGGATATTCCAATTTCTTTTCATATTGCCACATTTCATCAAATCCCCTTTCTTACTCAAACATATTTTCCCATGGCCACGGATCCTCAATCCAATCCCAATACGTCGGATTGCTGCTGCCTGCCGTCAGGGGACCGTATTTTTCTTCGTATTCTTTCCACAGCTTTTGCCATTCCTGCTTGTAATCGTTAAAATAAGCAATCGCATTGTCATCATAAGGATGTGTATCTAAATATAAATTTAAATCAATCATGGTAAACTGAAGCGCCATAATCTGGTGCAGCATTTCATTTCTTTCCATCGCGCTGCCTCCTCGGAACATAGGGCATGTAAAGCTCGGGATAAATGGTTCCGTTCTTTAACCCCTGCATCGGTTCAAATGTATCGCCGCCGATTTGCGGTACAACAAAAGCCGCTGCCAAGGTCGTCGGGACAAATGACGGTTTGCCCTCTCCCACGCAGCCGCAATTCTGCTTGCTCATTTTCTTCAACCTTTCCTGAAAATTTTGTAACTTTTTGTTACAATATATACTATGATCGCCCGAAAAAAACGTGACGAAGCTATGCCGCGCAAGATGCGCCTTTTGCACAGGAAAACGCGGAAATAATATGCAAATTTTTAAAAATCTATTGACAAACCGCCGTGTGTATGATATAATAATTTTTGTTGATATTCCTCAATAGCTCAGTCGGTAGAGCATGCGGCTGTTAACCGCAGGGTCGTTGGTTCAAGTCCAACTTGGGG